>CAZWME010000668.1:0-3517 GCA_964634515.1 uncultured Pirellulales bacterium
ATCGTGACTGGACAGTGAACGGTGTCAACACATTGACAATCTGGTTCAGAGGTGATGGAGCTAACGCCCCCGAGCAATTGTATGTTGTTCTAAACGGAAGCGCTGGTGTCGATCATGATAATCCTGATGCAGCACAAGCGTTTGCCTGGACGCAATGGAATATCCCCTTACAGGCCTTTGCCGACCAGGGCGTCAACCTTACTAATGTCAATTCGATTACTCTTGGCCTTGGTAACAGGAGCAATCCAGTAGCCAGTGGTGTAGGTATGTTATACTTCGATGATATTCGTCTCTATGCACCGGCACCTTAGAGTGACTGTTAAATAAAAATTTAAAGTAGATTTGTGAATTCGGGGCTTATACTGACTCGTTACAGGCCCCTTTTTTTATCGAAACTTGATTCTGCTGCAATGGGAGTAGTGAAACTGATTATCTAAAAATTTGCGATTAATCACGTGGTTTTCCCTTGATGGAAAAGCGAATAATTGGTATAGATAGTATATTCAGTAAAGCTTGTACATGGTTAGACATATACCTGACAAAAATTCGGTATATTGGCTTTCTTTCTCGCAGGGAACGAGTTTTATATGTGGTTATATAGGAGGAGGTGTTATGTATTGCGCCGGAGGCATAGTTTTCCGTAAGAACCTTACTCTGTGCCTGGCAGCTTCATATTCATCCTTGTCATCATTTAACAGTCTATGTATTGATAAAAACCCCGAGAAGTCGGGATTTTGGCGTGTGGCCAAAGCACGGTAATTTTATCTTTTTTAAGGATGACTATTATGTCTGAAAAATTGACTTCTCTGGTTTATTTTGTTTTAGTGCTAAGCCTGATAAACAACGCATCGGCGGAACTGATTGGTCACTGGAAATTTGATGGAGATTTGAAGGATTCTATAGTGAACAATGATGGCGCGGCCAATGGCGATGTATTCGCAGGAACGGGGAATGGTATCTTGGGTGGCGCCGCTGAATTTGATGGGGCCAACGATTTCATTGTACTACCGACACCTTCACTTCCAGGAACCACCTGGACGTTGACCTGGTGGTCATTTACACCGGCCGATAGTACCAATACCGGATACATGGTCGCCTCAGGGAATCCTAGCGGTCACGAAGCCGTGTTCTTTCGTCGGTATGGTCCGGAAGTGTATGCCGGCGGCGTTACTCAGGATACTAATGTCACCCCGCGGATCAGCCTTGGTGAACCCGGTCCCTATCCCCGGGGACAGTGGCATCATCACGCCGTCATTCATGACGGCAGCTCTAATACGGCATTTTGGTATATTGATTGGATTTTGTGGGTCGATACTAACCTCGCTAATACCAATGAAACTACATTTACCACCTTTGACGAAGTGATCTACGTGGGCAACCGAAAAAGCGGCGGTCGGGATTTTGAGGGTAAGATCGATGACCTGCGGTTATACGACGATGCGCTAACGGCCGAACGAATTCAGATTATTATGCTCGGTGGTGGTACAACGTATCCATTTGCTTACGGACCTGATCCGGCCGATGGTAGCCTACTTGCAGATACATGGACGAACCTTAGCTGGCGGGCAGGAGACTTTGCCATCTCGCATAATATGTACATTGGTGATAATTTTGATGATGTTAACTCCGGCGCCGAGAGTGTATTCCGGGCTAACCAAGGTGAGACATTTATTGTTGTCGGCTTCCCGGGATTTGCCTACCCCAATGGTCTTGTTCCGGGCACGACCTATTATTGGCGAATCGATGAAGTTAACGACACCGAGCCGAACAGCCCGTGGAAGGGCCCTGTCTGGAGCTTTAGTATTCCTCCAAAGACCGCCTACTTTCCCGACCCGGCTGATGGTGCCGAGGCTGTAGATGTGGACGGGCAGCTTAGCTGGACACCAGGTTTCGGTTCTAAACTGCACACGGTTTACTTCGGCGACAATTTTGATGATGTCAATAATGCAACCGGCGGCCAGGCTCAGGGAACTACGACCTACACTCCCGGCACACTTAAAATGGCCAGGACCTACTACTGGTGTGTCGATGAGTTTGATATTGTCGAAACACATAAAGGTGACGTCTGGAGCTTTACGACCGAAGGTGCTGTTGCGGCACTTGATCCGGCTAATGGCGCTGTGGATGTTACCCAGACACCTGTTCTCACCTGGGTGCCGGGAGTCTTTGCCGATCCACATGAGGTCTATTTCGGTGCCGATTCAGCCTCTCTGGAATTAAAAGGCAGCGGCAACCTTGGTTCCGAGAGCTATGAACCCGGACAACTCGAATGGAATACCACTTACTACTGGCGTGTTGATGAGGCCAATAACGCCAACGCTGACAGTCCCTGGACAGGTCCTCTCTGGAGCTTCACTACGGCCAACTTCCTTATCATCGACGATATAGAAAGCTACAATGATATTGATGAAGGTGAACCGGCTTCTAACAGGATTTATAACGCCTGGGTGGACGGTTTCGACGATCCGACAAACGGTTCTCAGGTTGGTCATTTAAATCCTCCATTTTACGAAGAGACTATCGTTCACAGCGGTAATAAGTCGATGCCGTTTACTTACGACAATGCCGTCGGAAAATCTGAGGCAATTTTGACCTTGACTTACAATAATGACTGGACAGTAAACGGCGTCAACAGACTGGTGATTTGGTTCAGAGGCAGTTCATCTAATGCTACCGAGAAAATTTATGTTGTTCTCAACGGCAGCGCAAGGATCGATAATGATGATCCTGACGCAGCACAGATAACAAGATGGACCGAATGGAATATAGACCTTCAGGCGTTTGCAGACCAGGGCGTAAACCTGGCTAATGTAACTTCGATTACTCTTGGCCTTAGTTCGGTTACCGGCGGTTCGGGTATGATGTACTTCGATGATATTCGTCTCTATCCACCGGCACAGTAAGAAATATATTATTTTTTGTTAAAAGTATCTATGGTATGTTTTAAGGAGAATAATTATGTCTAAGAAATTGATTTCTTTATTTGCTTTTGTTTTTGTGCTGTCTTTGGCTTCTAACACTTTCCCTGCTGATGATCCGGATCTGGTTATATACTATGACTTTGGAGGCTTCGGTAATAACTCCTTTGTACTCGACAAATCCGGTAAGGGCAATGATGCTACTGTGGTCGGCGATGTTAGTGGACTCCCCGGCGCTGGTCCTAATGGCTCGGAAGCTTGCCAGATTACTGGCAATGGCAGTTATCTCGACTTGGACGGACCTAACTTCCCTCTCGAATATATTCCGACAGCAGCCTTTACACTTGCCTACTGGATGAAACCCGAAAATACAGGCGGTACACAGACAATATTCAGTGCCCTGGCAGACCCGCATTCCTGGTGTCACGGTGGCTATGTTCGCGACGGCAAGTACCACGCACATGTAGGCGACGCTGATAACAAATACATTATCAATGCGTATGAAGGAACCGTAGAGTATGGTGAATGGCACCATATGGCACTTACCTGGGAGTTAGTTCCCGGTGAGTATGGAGGCGGAGCCATGTACGTAGATGGCG
>CAZWME010000669.1:0-3514 GCA_964634515.1 uncultured Pirellulales bacterium
ACAGTTTAGGCGGGTGCCACTGGCAGCTTGTCTGCCAGTGCGTATGCCCTATACGCCCACTGGCGAGATCGCACGGGCGGGCAAGCCGCCCGTGGCACCCAAAACCGGATGCCGCCTAAACTGTCACGGACCCGTTCTGCGCTCCCGCCTGGTAGTAGCGTTGCCTTCTGCCTTATCCTCGCCGTTATCCTTGGGCTCGTCGAAATCGAAATTTTCGCTGTCAAGCCTTACAAGCAGTGGAAAATCCGCCACATCATCCGAAAGACCCATATCAACGGTGTTAATGACAATCTCCTCGGAATATGTCCAATCAAAGTAGTCTTCATATACAACCAGAGTCTGATCCGTCTTCTGGTTCTCGTAACAGAGCTTGATCCAGTCGGCAGAGCGGACTGCGTTGGAAATCCTGGGCTCGTCAAAAGTTCCGGTGAAGTAATAGTCATCGTCGTAATTGGACTTTCCTATCCAGGCGTTCGTGCGTACGGTATTCGCGGTTGCGTTTGACATGTTCGAACTCGCCAGGCTCACGATGCCGTTTTTGTAAATGATCACCGCAGGGGTGCCTCCCGTTCCCACCGTGACGGTTATATACTGCCAGGTCCCTTCGACAAGCGAACCGATGGCCGTGGTTTTAGTGCCTCCCGAGGTCACGCCATTGTGGTGTTGGTATCTGTATTGAGTGGCGGTAGTGGGACGGAACAACTGTATGTTGTCGTTGCCACTTTCGGTTTGCGCCAGCTCAAGCATATAAGTATAATTACCGGCGGGCGTGCCTGGGTTTACCCAGAATGAATAAGTGAAACCGGTGGAAAAATCGCTGTATCCGGTAAAGGAGTTGTTTCCGGTGTAAGGCGAGGTACCGTTGTCTGCAGCATTTCCGATATTGAGATAATCACTGGTGGATACGGGTGTGTTCCGAGTCCCGCCGCCTCGAAGATCGTCGGCCTTGGCGATGATGCCATCCGGAATTGAATATGTACCGGCGCCGCCGCCGAAATTGCTGGCGCTATTATTGGATGGTGTGGCGCTGGGCGCCCCAGACACAGCATTGGGCCGGGCGTCGATTCCACTAGCGTTTCCAAGATGCCACACCCCGACGAAGCTGTTGCTGGTTTGGAAAACATCCACACTGCTCGAACTATCAGCAGCGCCGCTCTTTCCCCAGTACATGGTGATATACTGACTGCTATTGTTCCCGTAGATCGTGTCCACCTTGACCCATATCTCGGCGGAATCAGGCGTGCCGCCATCGCACCGCTCTATCTCATAAGACAAATGAGTGCCGTCGGAATTGGCAAAACGGATATCCCTGCCATCCGCATTGTCAAGCTCACTGAAATCAAAGTTACAGGAATTGAGCTGGATAAGTATCGGAAAATTTATTAAATCTCCGGAAACATCGGAGCCGGTGCCGGTGGTGTTGAGAAAAAGGGTTCTGGAATATGTCCACTGAGAATAGTGATCCACAATGATAACCGATATGACAAATGCCTCTTCATACCACAAACTGCCTGTCCCATCATCGGTTGTCCGAATCCGGATTGAGTAACTGTTCTTGGTCTCATAATCAAATACCTCTGCCACCTTTAATGAGATGCCGTCTATGGTAAAGCTTGAATTATCATCGGAACCTGTGCCTGATACCAGTGTATAAGTATGGCTATCTTCGTCATCCCCATCCGTGGTGGAAAAGGTTCCTACCACTGTGCCCACCAGCTGCGCGTCTTCCACGCTCGAACTTGATATGGAAATATCCGTAGGCGTCTGATTAATATTGTTAACTGTAATGGTAAACGCCTCTTCATACCACAAGCTGCCTTCTCCGTCGTCGGTAGTACGAATCCGGATTGAATAACTGCTTTTAACATCAAAATCAAATACCTCTGCGGTTTTTAATGAGGCGACGTCTATTGTAAAGCTTGAATTATCCGTATCCCCTGTGCCCGATACCAGTGTGTAGGTATGATTATCGCCCGCATTAGCGTCTGTTGTAGAAAAAGTTTCCACTACCGTGCCGGATGCTTCAGCCTCATCTATATCTGAACTAGAAAGAGATATATCGGATGGGTCGAAATTTTGACATACGGAGACGTTGTCAATCCATATATCCGTAACTTCAGTAGCCTGTGTGGATGCATTGTTAAATCCACCGATTATCAGCGTATGCGAACCTGAGCTTAAAGTCATGCCTTTCTCAAATAACAGCCAACCGGTGTCACCGCCGTCATAATTCCGTGCGACATAGTCGTTAGGATTAGTGCCGTAAAGTGTGCCGTCAACACTGGCCAGCACCTCACCGTACTCGTTAGCTTCATAGTCAACGGGCATATACAACCGGTACCTAAAAGAGAGTATCACGGGGCCTCCCGTACTCATGTCGAACGACTTGCTCCATCCTCCAGACATGTTAGTACCGATATTACCTACCGTAACATTGAGTCCGCCGGTACCTAAATAGCCGCCGGCCGCTTCCCGCGCGCCATCCGCTTTGGTGGGATTGTTCGTACTACGGAAGGCGTCGTCCTCGTAAGTAAAGCCGTCTTCATCCGTATTGAAATCCACATCTATCGCACATTCTACGAACGGTGTTACGGTTATTGTAAAGGCCTTTTCAAACCACAAAGTACCTGTTCCATCATCGGTTGTCCGAATCCGGATTGAGTAACTGCTCTTAGTCTCATAATCAAATACCTCTGCGGCCTTTAATGAAGTGCCGTCTATTGAAAAGCTTGAATTATCCGTATCCCCCGTGCCTGAGACCAGTGTATAGGTATGGTTGTCTCCTGCATCCTGGTCTGTCGTGGAAAAGGTTCCTACGACTGTGCCTATAGCTTGCTCCTCCATTATACTCGAACTGGATATGGAAATATCGGTCGCTGTATCGTTTACATCATTAATCGTTATGGTAAACGCCACTTCATACCACAAACTGCCTGTTCCATTGTCCGTTGTGCGGACACGGATTGAGTAACTGCTCTTCGTTTCATAATCAAATACCGCTGCGGTCTTTAATGAAGTTCCGTCTATTGAAAAGCTTGAATTATCCGTATCTCCTGTGCCTATTACCAATGTATAAATATGGCTATCTAAATCATCCTGGTCTGTGGTGGAAAAGGTTCCCACTATAGTGCCTGAAGCTTCATTTTCGTCTACGCTATCGCTTGGAAGAGAGATATCGGTTGGGGTAACGTTGATATTATTAACCGTTATGGTAAAGGCCTCCTCATACCACAAAGTACCCGTCCCATTATCTGTGGTACGGATACGGATGGAGTAACTGCTTTTGGTTTCAAAATCAAATATCGCGGCTGATTTCAATGAGTCGCCGTCTATTGTAAAGCTTGAATTATCCGCATCGCCCGTGCCTATTACCAGTGTGTATGTATGATTATCCCCCGCATTAGGATCTGTGGAGGAAAAGGTGCCCACTACCGTGCCGGATGCTTCACCCTCATCTACATTTTGACTTGAAAGAGAAATGTCGGTCGGGGCTTCATTTATCTCATTAATCGTT
>CAZWME010000670.1:0-3512 GCA_964634515.1 uncultured Pirellulales bacterium
ATCAGTGGCGGTATACTCACTTTTGTATATTAAAATAAAATTTCCTATCATTTATTCAGGAGGTTTAAAATGAGTAAATGAATAATATTTTTAATATCGGTTCTGGTTTTTATTACTACTTCAATGTCTGCGAGTATTGCCGAGCCATTATTTCAGAAAAAAGACGTTTTCATTTCCGGTCTTGATAATCATCCAATCTATCGAATTCCTTCGTTACTCGTCACGCAAAGAGGCACACTACTGGCATTTTGTGAAGGGCGTGCCGGAGATGATGGCAGCCTGACTGATCTGGTATTAAAAAGAAGCTATGATAATGGTCTGATCTGGTCTCCTATGCAAACTGTTCTGGAGGGCCATAACGAAGCGTGGATGAATGCGTGTCCGGTGATGGATCGCAGCGATGGGACAATATATTTATTGTGCTACCATGTCTTTAAAGCCGATGAAAAAAAACACATTAGCAATCCATTTAACAATTCAAATAGTATTATGATTCTAAAAAGTATTGATGATGGTGCAACATGGTCTGAACCTATAGATATCACAGAAAGCACAGGACTGGTTGTTCCCGGTCCTGGTATTGGCATTCAATTAAAAAACGGCAATTTTATCATACCTTGTTATACCAAAAAAAGCCGTTCATTAGTTATATTCAGCGATGATCATGGGCAATCCTGGCGTGCCGGAAGACCTGTAAAAGTAAGTACTAATGAATGTCAGGCGGTTGAACTTGCGGATGGCGATTTGATGCTTAACATGCGCTGTTATAAAACTAAAAAGTGCCGTTATGTGGCAATCAGCCGAGATGGCGGTTTAACCTGGGACAAAGAGTATTATGACAATACTCTTATCGATTCGGAAAATCAGGCCGGCATTCTCCATTATACCAGAAAAGATGAAGGCTATGAAAAGAACCGTATTTTATTTTCGAATACAGCTCATGCTACCAAGCGTAAACTGATGACGGTATGCATCAGCTACGATGAATGTAAGACATGGCCTATTCATGAAGTTATTTATACTGGTCCAGCGGCTTATTCGTGTTTGGCTATTTTACAGGATAGGACAATCGGTATTCTTTATGAAACAGGCGAGTTGTATTATAAAGATAAAATAACCTTTACTCGATTTAATTGTGAATGGTTAACAAATGGTAGAGATTATATAACTCTAAAGTAAATAGTGTAGAATTTTACAGGTTTTGGACATAAAGTTACGCATAATCAGCAACTCTTTGGTTAAATTATTATAGTCCTTTCAAAAGCTGAAAAACGCCACAATTTTCAAGTGACTTTATGACATCAAAATGACACCACAAATATCAAATTTGACTATAGCAAGTCCGAAATAATGTCAATTTTCTGTAAAAATATATATGTTTTTCAATAATTTTTGGCGTCGAATCGGATTAAGTATATGGTGAGAATGACATCTGTGATCAACATTAGCTGTAATTCCAAGATGGAACAACTGATGTTAAGTCTGCTTACTTTTGATTTCTTTTGAAAAGCATAGTTCAAGGTATTTCCGTGCATTATTGATCTCGGAAGTCACCTGCGCTGCAGTAGGCAAAATCGAAATTCCTCGAGGTACAGGATGCATAAATACCTCGGTCCAACCACCATAATTTAATTCCTTCAAACCAGCAATGATGGGCATGAAATCCATTTCACCACGTCCAGGCAATTGCATTAGCTCCTGTTGCTTCGGTAGTTTCTTATGACAGCCTTTGCCATATTGCCATGCATAGAAATGGACTAAACAATTACCAATATCTGTGATACACTGGGCAATTAATAGTGGATCTTGTTGTAAATGATATGGAGCTAGCGCAATGCCGAGATATCTGCAAGGGGTAAACTCTGCAAACCATCGTATAGCATCTGGTGAGTCAATCAGACTATTCGCATGATTTTCAATGCCAATAGTGATACCCGTCCGCTCAGCGGTCGCGATATGCGGCTTCATCTTTTTAATAAATTCTCTCACTGCCAACTTTAGAGCCTGGCCCTTTAGATTCCCAGGACCTCGGCTACCGTTGATGACCATTGATCCACCGAGCTTCTTAGCCGCTCTCATCTCATCCTGTAGACCGAAAGGGCCAAGATCGTAGCGTGTCAATATGCCTAACTCCACCTGATATTGCTTCAGCATTGTTGCGAACTGCTCGTGTCCCATCGCCTCGATTTGTTCTCGATGATTCGCATGATGTTCGGGCCAGATATCAATGTGTTCCGCTCCTGCTTTGCGAACTTCCGACAAGAAATCGCTAATCGCAATCCTACCGTACATACTGGACCCAACAATGTATCTCAACTGGAATGTCTGTGCATCATGTGATGCCGCGAGTTTTGCCGGACCAGCCACTAACGCAGCGATCAAGCGCATACAAAACTCACGGCGATCCATTGGATTACATTTTGCTTGGACAATCCGGTTGTTCATCCATTTAATCTCCATCAATCCCAAAAAATCATGGTGAATAATAGTTGTGACATTGCTTCAGACGGCGGTAATTGCGTTTGGACCAGAGCCGCTCTTTATTTGGCCACGGATTGGCAGCCTTGTTTTGGTAAACGTGCAGTTCATTACCGTTCAGCACGATAATTTCTTCGCGCAAGTCTCCAGTCACATCGGCCACGTAGAGTCGGTTTGCCTTTTCTGAAAACCGCTGGATGAATTTACCCGTTAATGGCTCGAACAAGCAGACGTCACCGTTGCGGTGGCGTTCTTTGGCGCAGGCCAGTTGTTCGCGCTTGCCGGTCCAATCGATGGTATGAATCACTTCCACTCCTCGAACGGTCCAGCCCTGAGGAGCCACGTCGCCCATCCGGTAATCGAAGACTTTA
The DNA here is from genome assembly GCA_964634515.1 of uncultured Pirellulales bacterium. GTDB lineage: Bacteria > Planctomycetota > Phycisphaerae > Sedimentisphaerales > Anaerobacaceae > NIOZ-UU13. Next base: position 2,850 of record CAZWME010000670.1, read on the forward strand.
GTCCCGCGCGAATCGAATACGAATGGCTTTTGATGTTCTGTATATCGTGAGCGGCACCAGATAAAGACTTCGTCCGAGCCAGTTTTGAATCTGCCGATTGCAGCGTTTTGGGGTTCCTGATGCTTAAAATGCTCTCGCCAGACTGGTCCGTTGAGACCTAGCACCTGAACATAGTTCGAACCTTCCTCAAGCAAAATCACTTCCAGACCAGTAATTTCCGGTTGCACATCGGCCACAAATATGCTGTCTATGTGACCGCGGAAAGGCTGGGCCTCAGCGATCAATTTGCCGTCAGGTGAGAAGATCGTGGCGCCAAGCACTTCATCACGGTCGTCGCCATCAAGGTCCGCAAGGCGAGCGCCATTGTGTGCACAACTGACAAATTTGTCGGTGGTCCACAGCGGTGGTTTGCCTTCGATGAGGTCGTCATAACTATAAGCAGCTATATATCTTCCCATACGGTAGCCGTTTTTGTTTGTAGCTTGCAGCAAAAGATCTCGGTCACCACCAGTACCGCGGAAATCAGCGATCATGATGATTTCCCATCGCTCAGCTCCTTGCGGAACGGGTGGGCGAGCCGTTCGTTTCTCTGTTCCCTCGGCGCCATCGACCACATGCAGTAGCCCATCTCTGGTAAAAAAAACGACTTCGGTGCGGCCAACA
>CAZWME010000671.1:0-3511 GCA_964634515.1 uncultured Pirellulales bacterium
TTTAGAAACTTCATATTCTGCATAACCGGCCTTTTAAGCACAGAAAAGGAGGCATTTGGATTAATAAAGCCAGTCGTAATTGCACCATGACCCTATAAGTGCAACTTTGTCATCTGTCTAAAATACCCTCAATCCGGGTGATTCAACCGGAGGAAAACTACCGGACCCTGTGAGCAAGCAGACCTTATTTATTCCCACTTGCCAATTTCATGCGGAAGGCCTCGGACTCCCAGTTGTTGATAAAATCCTCCTGGCGTTTGTTCAAAGTGAGAATCCCGCCCATTCTATAGGCATTGGTGCGAATGAAAATCGAGTACAGGACAATGTCCCTTACGGTCGGAGCAATCTTTTCGGTCCCGGCGACAAAGAGACCGACGTTTTTAACCAGAAACGCCACATAAGGTTTTTTGCCCTTTTGAATCTGCTGTTTAAGGCGGCCTGCAATACTTTTCGATTTGTTTTGGAGTGTTGCCTTTGAAAATGACTTTTTGGTTTTTGGCAATTCTATCCACATCGCAGGGCCATTGGCATAAACCAGCTCGTCGGGTGTTAAAGAACCGGTAAGCATTTTCTTTGCATCTTTTTGATTTAAGAAATCGGCGATAGCATCGTTGTAATAATACCATATTTTGGTTTGCTTGTGTGTTGCCTGGAAACATGCCCGTTCAATACAGAGCTTAAGGTCGCTTATTTTTTGCTGTTCAACTGATTTTGCACTTCCGGGTCTGGGCTGTTTTAGTTTGCTGTTGCAGCGTTTCATTACTCTGCGCACAAGCCGCAAAGCGCCTGAGGAGGTTTTTGTCGTTATGAAAAGCCCATGTTTTTCCAGGAACAGAATTGGCGGCTTTTTGCCGAATTTGTCCTGATAGCTATTGACCAGCCGGGCTATTTTTTTTGCGAGCAGAAAGCCGGGGTCTGTATAAGGGACCCAAAGTGGCGGGAGAGTTTCATCCTTAAAAAGCCTGGCGAGCTTTGTCTTTCCGTTTTTCGCATTCACATAAGCTCCGGCGGCACTCGGATGCAGATGAATTATGCAGGTATTCAGACAGGCGTGCAGGTGGGCTTCCACGGAGGGACGGGCGATTGTTCTAACGTTATCATCGCATGCTTCAAGAAGCATGTTTACAACTCGGGGCTCGCGAGTGGATGCATCGAGTTTAGGCAGTGACTTATCCTTTAGTATCGCAAGGACCGGCTCAAGGCGCATTCTCCGCCAGCCTTTTTTTTGACTCATATCTTTAAGGGCCGTACCGCTGGCCTTTATATACATATATTTTCCATCGGCCGTTTTTACAGACGTATTACCGCCTCCACCCTGAACCAGGGTTGGGTCTCCTCCGGTTTCATTGGATATTCGAATCAGCTCTGCAAGCGCTTTGTTCATTTAAATCGTTCCTTTCGTATTTCTGGCAATATAATTATTATGTGTTTGCTACCTTCCAGTTGATTTCACGGCCCCGGCATAAGTCTTATCTTGGAGTGGCGTCCGGCAGACCCCCATCGACAGGAATCGTTGCGCCGGTTGTCGGTGTTTGACGCGTGGCAAAGAACAACACGGCGTTGGAGACGTGCCGTCCCGTAACTTTTGCTTTCAACAGATTCCTGCCCTGATAATACTCCTGCAAACCATCCTCATCAAGTCCTCGAGCTTTCATTCGACTTGGTCCGATTTCTTCCCATAAGCCGGACTTGTACTTACCTTCGGAAAATACCGCATCCGGCGCGACCATATTTACTCGAACGCCGTATTGTGCCAGCTCAAGACTGGCAATACGCCCCAACTGGTGGGATGCTGCTTTTGTGGCGCTGTAAGCCCCGAAGCCGGCACCCGGACTGGGGACATTCTTCGTCGATACGACAATAACGTCGCCTCCTGTGCCTTGCGAAATAAAGTGTCGGGCGATTTCACGAAGCGTAAGAAAAGTGCCTTCGACGTTTACTTTTTCGAGTCTGTGGAAGTCATCGAGGTTAATGTCCTTCAGAAATTTAGCCAAGGGAATACCCGCATTTACAACCACAATATCGATTCCGCCCCAGACAAGGGAAACACTTTCAAGACCACGAACGACAGAGCCTTCATCAGTGACATCTATTGGAATTCCTGTTACGCGGTCGCCGGCCATTTGTTTCAGGTCGGCCGTGAAGCTGTCAAGCTTTTCGCCTGGAAGGTCGGTAGCTGCCAGATGGCAGCCCTTTTCTAACAAACCGCAGCAGATGCCATAACCGATTGCCCCGGCGGCACCGGTTACGAGCGCGACCTTATTCTTAAGAGGCAAATCAGAATTATCGACACTAAGGTCAACAAAAAGTATTCCCAAGCTGCGAAGACATATAATTCGGGGCTTAGAATTGTACTGAGCCGAGTAACCTGCAATAGAATCGCTTAATTGTTTGCGGAGTTCTTCGACCGGGCTGTTTATATCAAGAGCCTCCATAAAAAGCGGGAGGCCCTGATCTTTGGTCAAAGGCACCGGATACTGCGAAGCCTGGGCATTGTTCGCAGAATCGGCGAAATCAACAGCTTCTTTACTCGTCAGCGACTTCAGGATGACGGGGTTATAGGGTATATCCTGGTTACCTGTCGGCTCTGCAAGAAGCCCGCGGACAATCGGTGCTATTTTAGCTAATTGCTTCAAAGAATTTCGCTTCGACTCGTTATCAGTCATCATTATTTCCGTTGTTTTTTTATTAGTTCAAAAAATATATAATTTGCATCAGGCTTTTTTGGCTACTTCATTTACGGCGTTTATCATAAACCTGACGTTTTCAAGAGGTGTTTTGCCATCGAAGACAGCGCTTCCTGTAACTATAATATCGGCATCCATTCGAGCTATGTCTGCTATGTTATCGCGAGTAATTCCACCGTCAACACCTACAAGAATATCTTTCTTTGCATCGCTTATCATTTGTCTTAGCCGGGTGAGCCTGTTCTTAGTCGAAGGAATAAACTTCTGTCCGCCCCAGCCCGGATTGACCGCTAAAAGAAAAACCATTTCCAGCTCACCTATAAGCGGTGCGATAACCTCAAGAGGTGTGCCGGGGTTCAGGGCTATGCCGCGGAGGATGCCTCTATCGTGATCGTTGGCACTGGTGAATTCCTTTAACTTCTGCAGAACGCGATGTATATGACGGCATGATTCAACATGAATTGTAATCATATCGGCGCCGGCGGCGACGTAGCTTTCAAGCTTATCGAGAGGCTCTTCTATCATCAGATGTATGTCTTTTAGCAGGGGAGTTTTGAGAGCTTTTATAAAGCCGGGCCCGACCGTCATCATCGGGCAAAAGCAGCCGTCCATAACGTCCACGTGCAGCAGTTTGACACCTGCCGAGTCCATGAGTTTTAATTCTGAACCGAGTGACATCAAATCGGCAGTGAGCACCCCTACGCTTATAAGCGGGGCTTCTTCACGAATCTGCTCTAAGAGAGTTTTATCCGGCATTTTCAATCACAATCCTTCTGCTTAAGTGTGTTTTCTTCATTCCAAAAGCTGCCCAAATCTTGATTTCA
>CAZWME010000672.1:0-3511 GCA_964634515.1 uncultured Pirellulales bacterium
CAAAACTCAAAAGCAAAAGACGTACAGATATTCATTGCGGGTAAGAGCCAATCGTGCAGCCAAAAAATTCATAATTTGTTGTACTGCTATGAAAGAATAGGTGATGACATTGAGGTTCTTGCCTTTGCCGATTCCGATGCCTGTGTCCGCAGTGACTGGCTAAGTCACCTGGTTTACCCTCTGAGGCAGCCCAAGAACGGCGTAGCTACCGGTTACCGTTGGTTTATACCCAGCAAGAACAATCTGGCCACTCTGGCCCTGTCTGCGGTGAACGCCAAGGTGGCCCAGTTGCTTGGCAACACACATTTCAATCAAGCCTGGGGCGGATCAATGGCTATTTGCGTAGATGTCTTTCGTCGCCTCGGTATTGATAAAATCTGGTCAAAAGCATTAAGTGATGATTTATCACTCAGTACAGCCGTCAAAAAAGCCGGAATGAAAGTAGCTTTCGTACCCGCTTGTCTGGTGGCTACGCATGAATCAACCACATGGGGCAAACTCTTTGAGTTCACCCGAAGACAATTTCTGATAACCCGCATATACGCCCCGAAAACATGGTGGTTCGGATTGTGCAGCAGCGTATATTCGGTATTGGGAATATGGGGGGCGGCCGGCCTGGCAATCTACGCTGCAAAAATACAGCATCCGAATCTGGACCTTTTTGTATCAGTACCTGTCGTATTTTTCGTAAATCAACTGGGCCGTGCGATACTTCGGCAAAGGACCGCCGAAAAATTGCTCGAAAACGAACGGCGAGCCATGAGGGCCGCCTGCCTTGCCGATATCTTTGCCTGCTGGCTGTGGTCGTTACTGCTGCTGTGTTATATTATTTCCTCGGCCTTCGGCAGGACTATTGTCTGGCGCAATATACGTTACAAACTGCTCGGACCTACTGAAATAATTGTAGAAGATCCCCAAACATAACGTCGTATTCTACAAGACCCAATAGTTAAGAACACAAGGTGAAAATCCTGTGTCTTAACTATCGGCTCCTGCGTCTTATTTTTTGTTACAAATGATACGGGTGGCGCTGCGGGCGGTACATCATTCGCCGTGCCTGCTGGTCACCAACTATTTCCTGCTTTGCCTGGTCCCATTCGAGCTTGCGACCAAGAATAAAGGAAAGATTACCTAAAATACACAGGTTGGCCACACCGACCGCAGCATCAATGTTCATAATGGTTTTTTTACCGGTTTTGATTCCATTGAACCAGTCTTCCTTGTGGCCCGGACTCTTATAGACATCTTTTCCTCCGGAGGGCAGCTTCCAATCGCGGGCCTTTTTCTCGGCCCAGGTACCGCCGTCGCCGCCCCAGTGGATGAATTCGCCCTTGTCGCCGCGATAGATCGCGCCGTAACCGGGCCGGCTGATCTTGCCACCCGGCTCTTTGCCTGTCCTCTGTTCAGCTTTAGGCAGCTTATCATTGGGCATTTGAGTCCACGTCAATGTCCAGTCCGGATTTTTGAACTTGTAGGTCACTTCCATAAGCACGGCACTGTCCCACAAACCCTGTTTCGGCGAAGTACCGGTCGCCTCGACAGTCACCGGCCCGGTACCGTCAGCACCCATCCACCACATAGCACAGCTCATAACGTGCGCACCACGGTCGCGAATCTGACCGCCGCCCGATTCCAGAAGCCAGCGGAAAACACCGTGGCAATACTTCTTATTATAAGGACGCCAACGCAGCGGTCCCAGCCACAAATCCCAGTCTAATTCAGCCGGCGGATCACTGTCCGGCACAGGATTCTTATCCTCGGGGCTGGGATAATGGAAGCAGTCCACCCGGCTGATGTGGCCAATATTACCGTTGACCAGATATCGATGGGCCAGATAGGCTTCCGGCTGCGAGCGGCCCTGTGAGCCGACCTGAACCGACACTTTGTTTTCCTTTGCAGCGGCCACCATCGCTTTGCTTTCCTCGATAGTACAGCAGGCGGGTTTCTCGACATAAACGTGCTTACCGCACTGGGCCGCGTGCACCGTCTGAACTCCGTGCCAGTGGTCCGGAGTAGCAATAACAACCGCGTCGATGTCATTGCGATGTAGGATATAGCGGTAATCGCGATATGGTTCGACACCCTTACCGGCTGTTTTCAACGCGCTGGCCAGCCGCTTTTCATCGGCGTCACAGACCGCCGCAATATTCACCTCGCCTCTGTTGCGCCTTGCAACCATATCGCGAAGGTGGTATCCACCCATTCCGCCGACGCCGATATGGGCCATCGTCAACTTCTCATTTGCCCCTGTTCGCCCCCGCGCCGCCAGCACCCTTGAAGGGACAAGATATGGAACGCTAACCGCCGCTCCCGCGGCAGCTAAGAATTCACGCCTGTTGATTTTATTTGTTCGTTTCATCGTTTTATTGCCTTTCTGCTCTATTATTTCAACTATGAAATAAAGTGCCAAAAATCGTTATTGTCTTAAAGCGACTTAACGTTTGTATTCTTCGTTGGTATCAGCTTGATACAGTCAAGCCCGCGAACCTTCGCACCACGCTGTCGAAGCGACTGCGCTATATTCAGCTTAAAGTCATCGGGGGCTTCTTTCAAGGCGTTCTTTAACGCCGCAAGCGACCCTCTACCCGGAATCCGCTGCAGTGCCATTCGGGCATCCTCTCGCAGCTCCGGATTCGACAATAAAGCAGCCATCGGCTTGATGGAATTTCTATCGCCTATCTCGGAAAGCATCCAGAGCACTTCACGACGGACAGGCACCGGTTGGTCATCACCCAACAGCTCAACCAGCTTGCCTAAGACAGCTCTTTTCTTATTACCGGACCTGGGGCGACCAACATAGCGAACTATCTTCCATAATCCGCGCTTGGCCGCTCGCGCAACTTCAAGCTCTTCGTTAGTCATTACTCTGGCCAAAGGCTTGACCGCCGGGGCACCGACCTCGCCTGCACTCTGCCAGGCTTCTGTTCGCACTTTGGCATCATCGTCCCTTATTCCGGCCATCAGTTTACTTACTGCTTTGTTCCGGGCGGCAACAGCTACCGAGGGCACAACACCGGCAGCGGCTATTGCAAGGGACACTTTTTTAGGATTGCTAATAGACATGTTTAAGACCCTTTCCATTATTTCAGTTATAACAGATAACTTCTGTATCATATCAAATTATATCACCCCCAAGGATAAGGTCAAATATTATTTGTGCTTGCTGGTGTCCACGAGCTGATGTCCTGATTTAATTTGGGTTTGTTTTGTTTAAAACAGAATACAGGATACAGAAGACAGAATTCAGAAAAAGACGGCAGAAGACATATATCCGACCTTTGACATGCGGAATAGGACAGGGGTTTTTGCCCCGTTCGGGGTAGAAAAATTGGCTTTGATTGGGTTTGTTTGGCTTTGAATTGGGTTTGTTTTTATGGCCGATAGCAGCATTTTCTTCATAAGCACTTGTAAATACTTACTTTGCATCAATTTTTCTCATTTCGACAAATTGGCTTAGGATTGGCTTTAATTGGCTTAAATTGGCTTTGAATTGGCTTTGTTGTCTGAATTA
>CAZWME010000673.1:0-3508 GCA_964634515.1 uncultured Pirellulales bacterium
CCTTCAATTTCTCAAAAATAATATTATCCCTGTCCACGAATTCGATGTCTGTAGGTGGAACGTGATGTACCTTTTGACAGTAATCCAGAATATCAGACTTTTGCTTTTCTTTTTCTTCTTCGCTACCACTCACAAAAGCTAAGAAACAAAATTCGTTCTGCATTTTTAATTCATTTCTTCTGATGCGAACAGTCGATTACTATTCACCTTTCCCCAGCCATTAATAACTGTCCATAGTTTTGCCTTTTTCCTTTTTACTTGTTTTACCTGTTCGTGGCTGTCTCTAGTTTTCTCCATGTAAGGTCTTTCGGCAAAACAGCGAGAGGAAATAATTTTGCCGCCGTGCTATCGGACAAAAATCTGTCTGCTTTTATCAATATCTTCTCATCGTGATTCAAGGCGTCAATAATCACATTCTTGTTTCGTCCGTAATGTTTTATCCAGACAAAAATTCCCGCAACACTACTATTTTGCCTAAGAAAATCATTAGCGGCTAAAAAGATTTTTTCCATGCATTCAACACATGCCTTAACCGTGTCTTCTCTAGCATTGTTAACAGGAGGCACAAGTGATCTCATGTCTATAGAACAAAACGAAAAATCATTTCGGCATAGCTGTTCTTTTTTTTCGTTGATACGCCCTTTGAACAATTCCACTACTTCATACGAATAATCAGAAATCTCATGCCATTTTAGGGCAAGTTTTCCCTCTTGTGACTCTTCAAATTCTACGTGGAAACGGCACTCTTTGTCTTTAATCGTACAACTTTTCTCAGGTGTCTTTGCTATGACTCTGTCTATATCAAAAATTAATTTGTCAACGCCGTTTGAATCCACAAATTTTCTTGCGTTCTTATAGTTGATGTGGATACACTTGTCAAATTTCTTACTTGGCACTTCTAATATTGATTCTCCAAGCTTACTAAACACCTCAATACACCATGAGATTCCACGATGAGTTACCTCGACGAAAACCTTTTGCTGATCTTTTACAAAGGTGTAATCCACTCCATCGTTTTCAGGAGGACCATTCAAGGAAAAGTCGGATTTTGAAAAGAACTCAAATGTCTCTAACTCAAATAATGTACTTATGTAATCGTCTACCTTTCCCGTTAATTTCTTGATTACTTCGTTTTTATTGGGGATCTGTTCAGCTTTGAGAATAAGGCGTCCTAAGCGTATTATCTGTGTAATGGCTATATATCCACGAACTCTCACCAGAATCATTGGAATGGGGTTGTAACGTAACCCGGAAATAAATGAAGGCCAAAGCTCAAGATGCATAAAATTACTTTTCTTGTCTATTTCAGCTAATTCGGAATCAACCCAGTCTTTAGGAAATGTCTGAAGGATCACATTTATGATGCTTAGATATTCCTCCTCAGATATCCCCAAAGTCGTAAGCGTTTTTTGGTAATTTGATGAATCTTGAAACCAGAAACTCATGATTTTGTCATTCACGTGTATTCCCATACAACTACACATGTCCTTGCAAAGTTACGCTGTGTAAGATAATAGTTGACGGACCCTATTATTGTTGCCATTTTGTTCTCATAAAATAGTGCGTCCCTATTTAAATCCATCCCTAGTTTTTCCCCTAGTTTTTCCCGATGATTTCAAGAACAAGATCCAAAAGTAAACCGATTACCAACCACCGCAAGCCGCAAGATAACTCTTGTGGGCGGATAGATGCGGACGCGATGTCACGTTCAAGCTTTTCCTTAGGACATACGCCGATAACCCAGAATATAATATCTTTGTGTAAACGGATTAACTTCATGAACCAAGTGCGTTTCTTTGTCAACAAGATTTCAGCCATTCCCGGAGCAGGTGTCACCGCACATGCGACGCGCCAGGTCCCAAGTAATACTAAGTAACCGCTGAGAATGTGCAGATAGAGCATAGGTCTCAATTCCTCCTAGAAATCACGACAAAAAAAACTATGGACATTCACCTATTAAAATTTAAGTAACACTGTCTTATTAAAAATCTCATTCTCTAAATACTTCCTTCGACGAAATAATCAATTTAAGTAGATACGGCATGACAATAAGGCGATTCGAGGAAGTTTTGCGTTCTTCTGGTGTATCACGCCTTTGGTAATATAATACTTGAAAGAAAGTTAAAGGGCAAAAGGAAAAAGGAAAAAAGTGAATGAGTGGATGAGTGGATGAGAAACCGTGTGTCGAATTGAGAATTTTTACTTTTTGACTTTTTACATGTTATATTCTATATTTTAGTCATGATTACATGGGTCGCGGCTGGTCGCCAAGTCCATGGGGATCAGGCAGTAATGGTTGAAATGACGCAAGTCGAACCAATGACACGGGAGGCACAATCATGAGATGGATGCAAAGACAGCCGAACATATCGATAGTAATTCTGGTTTTTCTGTTTACCATGTCGGTTCCGCAACTGTCCGAGGCGGCGGTTTTTCTTCGAACCCAGGGGCAGAACATGGTGGACGAAAACGGAAATACCGTTCTTCTAAGGGGTGTTGGCCTGGGTAACTGGTTGTTGCCGGAAGGGTATATGTGGAAGTTCGGAGACCGGGGAGACCGACCTCGCAAGATCGAGGCCATTGTGAATGAACTGATCGGACCTCAGTCGGCAGAACATTTCTGGCTGGAATTCCGCCGCAACTACATCACCGAGGCCGATATCCGACGTATTGCCGAACTGGGTTTCAATTCCGTTCGTCCGGCCCTCAACGCCAGACGATTTCTAACCGAAGGCGAGAATCCCACCTATGTTCCCGAAGGATTCGAGTTACTGGACAATCTTATCAAATGGTGCAAGAAGTACAATGTCTATGTAATAATCGATATGCATGGCGCCCCGGGCGGCCAGACTGGAGCGAACATAGACGACAGTCCCCGCGACCAGGTTGAACTTTTCACGGATCCCCGGAACCAGGATCGGTTGGTGGATCTATGGGTGAAGATCGCAGATCGATATAAGAACGAGCCAATCGTGGCTGCTTATGATCTGCTCAACGAACCTCTCCCGCAACGGACCGGCGCTGCTGAAAAGTACAAAGACCAACTCGAACCACTATACCGTCGGCTCACCCAGGCTATCCGTGTAGTCGATAAACGGCACATGATCACGCTGGAGGGAGCGGACTGGTCCAACGACTGGTCCGTCTTCACCGAACGTTTCGATGACAACCTTTTCTATCAGTTTCATTACTATTGTTGGGATCGGCCGGACAACCTCAAGAGTATCGCTCATTTCATTTCCCTGCGAGATAAGCTCGGCGCCCCGGTATGGGTTGGGGAAACCGGCGAGAAGGGAAATACCATCTATTGGGGAACGATGCAGTATTTTGAAGCCAACAATATTGGTTGGTCCTTCTGGCCATGGAAGAAAATGGATACCGACAACAGTCCCTATTCGATTAAGAGACCCGCCGGCTGGGATGACATCGTAGCCTTCTCACGAGGTCGGGCCAAGCCGTCACCGGAGATAGCCCAAAAGGCGTTCGACGAACTGTTGGAAAATATCAA
>CAZWME010000674.1:0-3508 GCA_964634515.1 uncultured Pirellulales bacterium
CGTCGTAGCTGATACGCGATTACTAGCGATTCCAACTTCATGCAGGCGAGTTGCTGGAGAGTATGGGGGGCAGGAGGCAAGGCAGAGCGGCTTTTTATATAGCTGTTCGCATTGCCGTCATTTGCATTCTTCTGATAGATTTTTCAATTGCACATACGAATATGCATAAGACCACTGGATAAATCGCAAAGAATCCTGTATCTTGTTGATAGACGGTGATAAAAGACTGAACTACGATTTGTTTGCCGGGTTCTTGTGCCGTAAAATCAGCGTTGTTTGGATTCTTATACGGAACCATATAAATAAACATTGTTATCTGGAATGAAAAGCAGTCAAATGAGAAAGCCTATAGTTCATCTCGTCTGTAATGCACATCTTGACCCGGTCTGGCAATGGGAATGGGAAGAAGGGGCCTGTGAAGCGCTTTCCACATTCCGCACGGCCGCCGATCTCTGTGAAGAGTCCGAAAGCTTTGTGTTCAATCATAACGAAGCAATTCTCTACAAGTGGATTGAGGAATACGAGCCCGAGCTGTTCAACCGGATTCGCAGGCTTGTTAAAGCCGGAAAGTGGCATATCATGGGTGGATGGTATCTCCAGCCCGACTGCAATATGCCGTCTGGCGAAGGACTCGTTCGCCAGATTTTGGCAGGAAGGAAATACTTCCATGAGAAGTTCGGTGTCCGGCCAACTACTGCCATCAATTTCGATCCATTTGGTCATACAAGAGGTCTTGTACAGGTCCTCGCGAAGAGCGGTTACGATTCCTATGTCCACTGCCGACCCTTGAGACACGAATGCGGTCAGGAGGCCGATGATTATGTCTGGGTAGGCTACGACGGTTCAGAGATCATCTGCACGCGCCCGCGCCTGTGGTACAATTCGGGACTCGGCAAAGCGGGCGACAAACTCAGAACTCAGCTTGAAGAAATCCCCGATCTTGGTGTATCCCTGATGCTCTGGGGTGTAGGAAATCATGGTGGAGGGCCCAGTCGCAAAGACATTCGAGACCTTAATCGAATCATAGCTCGGGAGAAGAATTGGATAATTCTGCACTCCACACCAGAAGCCTATTTTAAGAATCTTAAGCAACGCAAGCGCGAGTTACCGCGTTGGGCAAAAGACCTTAATCCCTGGGCGGTAGGATGCTATACCTCGATGATTCGTATCAAACAGGGATACCGTGCATTGGAAAATGCACTCTTAATGGTAGAGAAGATGGCATCAGCAGCCGCAATGCAGGGATTGATGCCATATCCAAGTGCCCAGTTGAAAGCCGCAGAGGAAGATTTGCTCTGGACGGCTTTTCATGATGTTCTTCCCGGCAGTTCAACGCCTCCCGTGGAACAACACGCCCTGCAGAAAATCGGGCATGGAATGGAAATTTTGTCACGGATCAGGGCACAGGCTTTCTTCTGTCTGACAAGTGGACAATCCAAGGCGAAAGCAAACACATTCCCGATATTTGTGTACAACCCGCACCCCTGGGAGATAGAGACAATAGTAATTGCCGAGTTCAACCTGCCGGATATCATTTTCTGTCCGGATACGTTTTGGGTTCCGGGCCTGCTTCATAAGGGGAAGAAACTTCCCATCCAGGCAGAGCGTCCACACAGCAACATGCCCATGGATTGGCGCAAACGTGTTTGCTTCAAGGCCAAGCTGGCGCCGGGCGTAGTGAATCGCTTTGATGTCACGCTGACTCGCAAGTCCAAACGTCCGGCGTTCAAGAACAGGCAGAAGGATGGAGTGATCCGTTTGCGCGGAAGGAATATTGACTGGGCCATCAATGCCCGATCCGGGCTTATCGAGCACTTGCGAGTTGATGGAAGAAATATTCTCCAAAAAAGCGCGTTCAAGGCTCTAGTTATGAGCGACACAGCCGATCCCTGGAGTACCAATATAGACAAATTCGATACTATTGTTGGTCGCTTCCGTATTCTGTCACACAAAAAGAGCGCAGAAGTATCCGGAGTTTCCGCCAAACGCCTCAAGCCCGTCCGGATTATTGAAGATGGTCCTGTACGGACCGTTGTCGAGGCATTGTATGGTTACAATGACTCCTTGTTGATACTGACATGGGGAATACCAAAAGAGGGGACTGAGATCGAGCTCAATGCACGGGTCCTGTGGAATGAAAAAGACAAGATGCTGAAACTGTCGGTGCCTACATCACTACAAAATGCTGCGTATATCGGTGATGTCGCCTATGGGCGCGATGTATTGCCGGCTACAGGCCGCGAGGTGGTTGCCCAGAAATGGAGTGCCGTTGTCTCAGAACATGATGATCTGGCCCTGACCATCGTGAACGACGGCACCTATGCTTCATCGTTCACCAAAGGAGAGATGCGTATTACTCTCCTGCGTTCACCTGCGTACGTTGCCCATCCATTCAAGGATTGGGCCTTCTTACCCGATAACATGTTTCGCCCCAGAATCGATCAGGGCGAGAGATTGTTCACCTTCTGGATGAACGCAGGCTCGGTCGAAGAGCGAATGTGTGCGGTAGCTCAGGAAGCCCAGATACATAACGAGAAACCCATAGTCCAATGGTTCAGCCCTTCGGGAAGTGGAATCCGCCCAAAACCCGTTGTTCTCTTGTCCAACAGGAATGTTCAAATAACAACTGTCAAGCAGGCAGAGAATGGTAAAGGCTGGGTCATCCGTCTGTTTGAACCCACGGGCAGGCGACAAAAGACTCGATTGAGTATCTTGGCCGGTAAACCTGTTCGCAAGACCGTGACCTTACAGCCATTTGAGATCAAAACGCTGAAGATTGACGCCACTTTCCGCAGTGTGGTCGAGACAAATCTAATGGAAGAAACTATATAACAACACAGTCGCAGAGACTCCGAGAAAGCCGCGCTTTCAGCGCATCTATATTGCAGATACTCGTTGTGGATGTTATAAATTATATAGGAACCATACAATTTGTGTTCAATATGGGAGTCACTAAAGTGAACTATTATGCAGCCGAAAAAAGATACGAAAACATGACTTACCGCCGTTGTGGGCGAAGCGGGCTGAAATTACCCGCAATTACATTGGGCCTATGGTACAACTTCGGTGGCATTGATTCATTTGAAAATGCCCGGGCTATGGCTCATCGGGCATTTGATTTGGGCATCACCCACTTCGACTTAGCCAATAATTACGGTCCGCCACCAGGTTCGGCCGAGGAGAACTTCGGAAAACTTCTCTTGCAAGATTTGGGCCCTTATCGAGATGAGTTGATAATCTCTTCGAAAGCCGGGTATCTGATGTGGCCGGGACCTTATGGAGAATGGGGCTCGCGAAAATATCTCGTAGCAAGTCTTGACCAGAGTTTGAAGCGGATGCACCTGGAATATGTGGACATCTTCTATAGTCATAGACCAGACCCGGAAACACCGCTGGAAGAGACAATGGGTGCACTCGATTTCATTGTAAGAAGCGGCAGAGCCCTGTATGTAGGTATATCGACCTACAATCCTGAGCAAACACGGCAGGCAGCTACAATCTTACAGAA
>CAZWME010000675.1:0-2934 GCA_964634515.1 uncultured Pirellulales bacterium
GGCCAGTGTGCCTGCGTATTGCGACTTAGTGTATTCTCCGGAGCCGTAGCCCATCGACCGGCTGTGGTCAATGAGCAGGTGACAGCGCAGGTTCGTTTCATCCTCGAACTTCTTGATGTAAAATCGGTCACTGCGAGCATATAACCGCCAGTCAATATAGCGGGGGTCGTCACCGAGAGTGTATTGTCGGTACTCGGTAAACTCGACCGAAAAGCCATGATATGGGCTTCGATGAATACCCTTCCAGAATCCTTCAACTATGACCTTGGCTCGCAGTTCCATCGATTTGATCCTCATCAATGAAATCGGATCAATCATACCTCCGGCCTTATTATTAGTGTTCGTCGAGACGGATTCTGCGGCTTTTTTTGTCATTTGGTGATTCTTTCTTTGACTGATTCGAGCAGTCGATCGACAAGGTTTTCAATGACTACGCCCTCGGCCTCTGCACGGTAATTGATCAAAATGCGGTGTCGAAGAACCGGATAAGCCATTGCCCGGATATCCTCGAAACTGACATGCGACCTGCCGTACAGCAGCGCTCTGGCCTTGGCGCCAAGCACCATATATTGCGATGCTCGCAATCCGGCCCCCCATGTGACCCACTCATTGATAAAATCAAGTGAGTTATCCGGACTCGGGCGAGATGCTGCTGCAATTCTCACAGAGTAACGCACGACATCCTCAGCCACAGGTACCTTGCGAACTACGCCGTGAAACTTCTGTAAGTCTTCGCCGGTGAACACCTGTTTGATAGGTTCCGGCTCAGCGGTGGTAGTCTGGCGAACGACCTCAACTTCGTCGTCTTCCGGAAGGTAATCTATCCAGATATTGAACATAAACCGGTCGAGTTGTGCTTCAGGCAGTGGATAAGTACCTTCCATTTCGATAGGATTTTGTGTCGCAAAAACAAAGAACGGTTCGATGAGGGGATGGCATACACCGGCAGCGGTTACATGGTATTCCTGCATCGCCTCAAGCAGGGCCGCCTGTGTCTTCGGAGGCGTGCGGTTAATCTCGTCGGCAAGTATCATATTTGCAAAGATAGGCCCCTTTACGAAAACCATCTTTCGATCTCCATCGGTCTGCTGAAGGATTTCAGTTCCGGTGATGTCGGCGGGCATAAGGTCCGGGGTAAACTGAATACGCTGAAACTTTAAGTTAAACAGTTGTGTGAGTGATTTAACCAGTAATGTTTTGGCGAGACCCGGTGCTCCGGTAATCAAACAGTGCCCACCGGCAAGAATCGCAATCAGAAGATGCTCTATAACATTTTCCTGGCCGATGATAACCTTTGAAAGTTCGGTGCCAATACGCTGCCGTGCCCTGCCGATTTGTTCTACAGCCCATCGTTCATATTCATAAGTTTTAGTCGCCAAAGTTATTTTCCTTTCAATGCGTCATTGCATAAAAAACTATATTGATCCCCAGAGGGTATGCCTTCTTTTCTGAAAACTCCCGAAAATACCACTCGTCCTCACCCTCTCGCTCCCAGCCGTCACCCAAGTCGGTGTTATGACAGATAATGGCCATCATTCTGCCTTTGTCGTCATAGATGGCTTTGTAATGAGGAATTTGTGCGTCTTCCCGCTCCCAGGTGATACCATAATCTCGTCCTTGCAAAGCAGCGCCGATGCTGGGAATTTGCGGCTTTTCCTTGAGATCAAATACGGCATGGAATATCGGATGGTTCAGCCTCAGCTCAACCGGTTCACGATCGGGAAAAACACGCTTCATCTCATAATATAAATTATACCACTCATCTTCACCCCAAAAATCATCGACCATAAGAAACCCGCCGTTCAAGAGGTAGTTACGGAGAATCTTTACTTCCTCTTCACTAAAGACCAGATCGCCGGGCTCAACAATGTAGATGAAAGGGTAATCGAAGAGTTTCGGGTCCGTTAGTTGGAGTACCAATCCATCGGGATTAACTTCCATCGAAGTCAATTGTTGAAGACGGAAAGAAAAGTTTAAATCGCTGTCGGGATAGTCCGTTGCCCAGCGTCCACCGCTCCTGCCACGGCCAGATCTACCATACCCGCCATATCCGGATGAATATTGAATTCGTACAAATGTGAAGACATCATGAGAAAATTCCTTGTCGGATTCCCAGTCAGGCACACCCCTTCGAGGGGAACCTCGCCGATTGTAATATCTCTGCGCAAACACCAGGCTAACACCGGCACATACAACCATTAATAGAATAAAAAAAAACTTTGCTTTTGTCACGGTGCGGCCTCCTGAACTGCTGAAAGATCATCTCGGTTATTTGGTGTGATCTCGGAAACCGATGAATCGGGGCGGTTATCGCTGATGATTTTCAGCAATAAACGATGTGCCTGGCGAAAGCGCGGCGCATCCGCCAGGGCCTCAAGCACATATCGCTTTGCGGTGCCCGGGTCCTGATCCTGAAACAACTTAGCCAGGCGGTAGTTGATATCCGCCGGGTCCGCGGGATCCAGCAAAAGCAGACGCCTGTATGAATCAATAGCCTCTTCGTTCCGTCCGAGTTCTTCATTGGCCCGTCCCATCTGCCAATGAACCGTTCCCAGCATGGGATAGACCGCCATATATTTGTTTCCATTTTCAATGGTCGCAGGCCAATCCTTTTGCTCCATAGCGATTTCCATGAGACGCCCATAAGCCTCTACCGCATTAGCTGAAACCGTAGCTAACTTGTTGAGGATCAGGCGTTCCTGTTCAATCTCGTCGAGTTTGCGATATATCTGTGCAAAAAGACTATAAGCATTGCCTTCACCGGTATAGTTTGGATAAAGAGAGATCAACTTCTTGAGCGTTATTTGGGCCTGCTCCCAGTTTTCATTTTCCAAAAGATGGTTGGCACGCAGTGTCAGTGCCCAAAAGCTGTTTGGGTGCTTTGCAAGCCATTCTGCCAGTGCCTCCGGATCAGAAAAATCGACTTGTCCGGTC
>CAZWME010000675.1:2944-3507 GCA_964634515.1 uncultured Pirellulales bacterium
CTCCGGCTCAGCCCAATCAACATTTTTTGCCAAATCTTCGGCTCGCTTTCGAGCAAAGGCTTCAAATTGCTTTTCGATTTTCTCGATTGGGGCCATCCTCCTGGAGATGACGGTGTTGATCTCTTCGCCTTTGGCCAAATCCGCAAGAATATCTTTTAGGGATTCAATGCCAAACTTATCGATAAGAAACTCCACCACAAGTGAAGATTCATAGTAGGCAAACTGCAAGTGCATTGGTGTAGGCGGGCTCAGAAATGCACTGCTTAGCCTGCTAATCGGTACCAGCTCTCCCTCAAGTATCATTTTACGATACTCAGAGTTCATATGTTGACCACAGGCGGGATTTCGCTGTATTTCTTCATATACGGAAATCCCTTCACTGAGCCATCGCGGCATTTTGTTGTCTGTCAGATTGAGCGTGACCACATGACAAAACTCGTGCCACAAGGTTGACTCCCAGTTTATTTCTCTGGAAGCCCTGGGACTGTTTGCGGTAATTACATTGCCAAAGCATACACCGAGAAAACCGTCCCCGCCGGGCATGCCAAAGGTGCGCACAGCGA
>CAZWME010000676.1:0-3504 GCA_964634515.1 uncultured Pirellulales bacterium
CGAAGTCGGTGATACTGTCAAAGAAAACGAAACAATTCTGGCCGAACTGGATACGGTGGAGCTGCGCTTACAATTAGCTGCCGCCAAAGCGGAACAAGCCGGGTATCTTAAACAGTTTGCGGCTGCTATGCGAGACAGTGAAACAGCAGAGGCCCAGATTGCGCAAGCCAACTCCGATAAAACCCAGGCCCAGATTGATTTGCTGAATTACCTTATAGAGCAGGGAAAAATCATATCGCCAATCAGCGGGGCCGTCGTCAAAGGTGATTTGAAACGCCAGATCGGTGCGCCCGTTAAAACAGGGGACGTTCTCTTCGAGGTCACTCCTCTTGAGTCACTGCGAGCCGAGCTGCTTGTGCCTGAAGACCAGATTTTTGATATTTCAGTGGACCAGGAAGGACATCTGGCTACGGTGTCTTATCCCGGGCAACGATTCAAATTTGTCGTAGAGCGTATCAATCCCATGGCCGAGGTGGTTAACAACCGTAATGTTTTTAAGGTACGGGTCCGACTGCTGGAAAGACGCCCCTGGATGCGGCCAGGTATGGAGGGAGTGGCCAAGATATCAATCGGCAAACGGCGTTATATATGGATATGGACCCGAAGAATCGTTAACTGGCTGCGAATGAAATTGTGGCTTTGAGTTTTAAGCTTTCTTATGGCCGTAGATCGTCCGACATTTCACGAAGCCTGGTATCGTGTTGCTGAATTGCATCCGCGATTACTGTCAGGCGTGCAGGTTTACAGACAGCATTTTCGCGGGCAAATTTGGTACGTCCTGGAGAACCCTTCCAACAACCAATACTCGCGCATCAGCGACGAAGCTTATCGTTTCATAGGTATGCTCGACGGGCGAAGGACCGTATCTCAGGTATGGCGCATATGTAATGAGCAGCTTGCCGACAGAGCACCCACACAGGGTGAAGTAATACAGCTTTTAGGCCAGTTGCACAGCGTCAATCTTTTACATGCGGACCTGCCGCCGGACAGTGAAAGCCTGTTCAATCGCTACCGAAAGCGAGTCGGCCGAGAGGTTCGGGGACAACTTATGAACCTGCTTTTCATAAAGATTCCATTGATAGACCCGGACCATTTTCTCGACCGCTGGGTCGGCATTGCAGGGCGGCTTTTCAGTTGGTTCGGGCTTATCTTATGGTCGATATTATTATCGATTGGTTTATACTTTGTAGTCGGTAATATCCGCGAGCTGTTCTATCAAAGCACTGACATTTTAGCTCCTGATAACTTAATACTATTATATCTTAGTTTTGTGCTCATCAAGATATTCCATGAGTTCAGTCACGCCTTTGCCTGTAAGAAATTCGGACAACTGAATCAAAGCCGCGGGCAGGTTCATATAATGGGTATTATGTTTCTGGTTTTCTTTCCGCTGCCTTATGTTGATGCTTCAAGCGCCTGGGCATTTCGTAATAGATGGCACAGGGCAGTTGTCGGGATGGCCGGGGTTATGGCCGAGCTTTCGGCGGCGGCTGTAGCGGCAATTATCTGGTCCAATACATCGACAGGGACGCTTCACATAATTGCCTATAATGTTATATTCGTTGCCAGCATCTCTACACTGCTGTTCAATGGAAATCCTCTTTTGAGGTTCGACGCTTATTACGTCCTTTCAGACTTATTGGAGATACCAAATCTCGGCCATCGATCCAGAAGCTATATCTATTATCTGGTTAAGCGCTATTGCTGGGGATTGAGAAGAGCACAGAATCCGGCATATACTTTCGGAGAAGGCCTGTGGTTTGTTTTTTACGGCCTTGCTTCCATGGCGTTCCGTGTTTTTATCTGCATAAGAATACTGCTGTTTTTGAACGACAGACTCCCGGAAGAGCTGTTCATCCTTGTACCTTTGTTTGCCTTGTCTGCGATTGCGGCCTGGGTATTTGTTCCGTTCGGCAAGTTCCTGCAATATCTTGCAACAGGCGCCGAACTTACCCGCAAGCGTGCCCGTGCAATTGGTTCAACTCTGATTACATTTTGCCTGATAATTGTTGGTATAGGACTGATTCGATTACCTGATTACTGGCGAGTCGAGGGAGTTGTTGAACCGGTGAACCTAACCATAGTCCACGCGGAAAGTGATGGTTTCGTCGAGGATTATTTAGCATCGGAATCAAAAGTCTCTTCGGGCGGAACGCCATTGATAAGAGCTTTCAATCGTGAACTGGAAGCCGAAAAAAACAGTTCGGTCGCTGAGCTGCACAGCCTTGAAATTCAGCGCAGAATCGCTGAGACACAGGAAATCGCCGCGGCACAAATACTGGACGAACAGATTGAGGCTTTGAATGAAAAAATAGCACGGCTCGAATTCGAGGTGGACTCTCTGAATTTGAAACCACCCCTTTCAGGCACATGGATCGCACCGGACATAGAGCATTATAAAGGTGTTTATTTAGAGCGCGGTAAAAGCATAGGCATTGTGGCAAGTTTGGACGACGTTATTATTCGTGCTACCGCCGGCCAGAAGGTCGCCGGTATGTTAATAGAGCAACACGACAAGGAGGTTGAATTCCGAGTTAAAGGACAACCTAAATTGCTGATGACCGGCAAGATCGAGCAAATTTTTCCATCCGGTCATGAGCAGTTGCCATCCGAAGCTTTGGGTTACGCGGTAGGTGGACCAATGCCGACATCTCCACAAGACCCTCAAGGCACGAAATCCGCAGAGATGTTTTTTGAGATACGCATCAAACCAGACACAGGTTCTCCGGTTCGTCTGCTAACCGGCCAACGCGTAGTCGCCAGAATCCGAATGCATCCCAAAGCGCTCGCACTTCAATGGTGGCTGTCAGCAAGGCAGCTATTCCAACGGAGGTTCCACATATAAAATGGTAACACTACCAAGTGCAACCTGGCAGATGCTCGAGCAGCGGATTTCCGACAAACCTCTGCCGAGAGGACTCGATGCCGCGTGGGATTCGGGAATTGGTTTAATAGAGGGTTTTAAGCCGCGGAGGAAAATGTTTTTGCGCCGGGCAAAAAAAGTGGTTAAACTTGAAAAACATTTTACTCAAATGACCGATGCAAATCTTCGCAAGGCGAGCCGTGAGCTTCGCGAGATTTTTCGCCGGCACCGTGACAATCATTCGGACCTTGAGCGAGCTTTTGCATTGGTTCGAGAGGCAGCATTTCGGCAGATAGGGGATAAACCATTTCCTGTCCAGATAGCGGGAGCTTTTGCCATTGATCATGGCTGCATCGCTGAAATGGCTACCGGCGAAGGCAAGACCCTCACGGCCACGATGCCTGCGACAGTAGCGGGCTGGCGAGGCCGGGGCTGTCATATTATCACAGTTAACGACTATCTGGCCCAGCGCGACGCCGAATGGATGGGCCGGATTTATCGCTTTTGCGGACTTAGTGTCGCACATATAGAACAGGCGATGTCTGCCGATGACCGTCGAGCAGCTTATCAGGCAGATATAACTTATTGCACAAACAAAGAGGTTTCGGCCGATTTTCTCCGCGACCGGCTTGCTCTGGGTC
>CAZWME010000677.1:0-3501 GCA_964634515.1 uncultured Pirellulales bacterium
GAACTGGGAACACAAAGCATGCCTGAATGAGAGAGCTATATTACGTCTACTCGACAAAGACGTCACCTGGAAATCAGGGTGTTTTTCAACTGCTTAAGGAGGTGAATTTCCGAAGAATTCTGGGATTTTACAGCTCGTGGCAATAAGTATATGCTTCATTCAATAGGAAACACTATATCGTCAATCCTGGCAGTATCATTGCCGTCAGAGCCAGAACTATCTTTTGAATAAGTCCATTCAAATGTTTTTGGCCCTGCTGTAACTGGAAAAGACGCTTCTGTCCAGCCCTGATTACCTGACCATTTATCCTGCTCTACTCCGTCAATATAAAACTTCAAATAGTCCCATTTGTTTTCAGACGAGGTTTTGCAATTAAATGAAATATCTCCTTGCTTACAGTCAAGCTCTATACTTAAAGTAGATCTTTCATTGTCAGCAATATCTCCTGCCTGAGCACTATAAATACCAGAATATGGATTTCTTGATGTAATTTCCCAGTTTGCATCATCAGAAAATCTCCAGTCAAATGCACTGAAATCGCCGGTCTCGAATCCTTCTGTGTTGCTGACGCGTATGACAGGCGGATCCTCCACGGTATCTCCGGTATAAATTGGGAACTCGACATCGTCGAGCCAGGCAGCGTCATCTTCTGTGTGGGACCCGTCGAGCTTATAGTATATCCATCTGAAAGTGTGTATCCCATCGGTGACGGGGAAAAACACCTGTTCCCAATCCAACTCACCCGACCAGCGGCCTTTCCGTTCATCATCAATGTCGAACACAAGGCCCACCTGGGCTCCATGAGGGGAGATCTTGCGATAGAATGAGACCTCGCCCGCACGGCATTTGAAAGAAACCTGCACTACGGCGTGCTCGTGGGTGTCGAGTCCGGAACACTGGGCACTGTAGAAGCCGGAGTTCTTCTCCTCGGCTGTAATCACCCAGTCGGGAGATTTGGCCCAGGCAAACTCGAGGAAATCGCCGGTCTCAAATCCTTCTGTGCACGGAATGCGGGTGAAATCCGTTTCGACCCAGTCCGCGCCGGCCTGCCAAGGCTCGGTGCCTACTTCGAAGCAGCCGATATCCGGAGCGGAGCCCACATAACCATCTGTGATCCCGGGGATCACCACCCCTGCATCGATAGCGCCAGAGTCGGCTGTAGGCCAGCCGTTAGGATCGATTGAAAAGTACCCATTTTGATGTTGCTCCCATGGCTCGTCACCAGTTGCAGACTGCATCGGACCATTTGCAATATTGTTGATGTACCTGCTTACTGGGTACTGGCCTAGATACTCGCTATATGTGAACGCAGTGCCGCAATTGAAGACCGTATTGTTGTAGACCTCGTTGGCCAAGTCGGGTGGCTCCAGTCTGATGCCTACCATCCTTACGTCTTGGACAAGATTGTGATGTATCCTGAAGTGTTGCTTTGTCGGGGCCAAACTCAGACCATCTGAATCTTCTTTGTCGAGGTTGTCATGCAGGCGATTGTACGCGATGATCGTTTCGCCGGAGTTTTGCGTCGAGCTGATCCCGATGAAGTTAGAATCCCTTTTGAGCGCATTGATATTGTAGATATGATTGTGTTCAATGTGCGAACTGGAGGTGTACCACAGACCCATGCCATTATTGCCGCCTTCGCAGATTGTGTTATAAGTATATTCACCGAATCGAGCATCAAAAGCTCCAATACCTGTTGTACCCGAGCCAGTACAATCCCAATCGTGGATAATGCAATTCGTCACCTTGTTGTGGTCTCCAAGATCGTAGATGCCTTGACCGGTAGAACTGGCAATCACAGTCCTCTTCCATTCGTTGTGGCTACCACTCATGTAATTCGATTTCGAGTGAAAGGAGTGCCACCAATATCCTTGAGGTATGATCCTTTGGTGCAGTGGATACTTTAGGTGACAGTCAACGACACTACAGTATATGGAATCATCCATGACTATACCCGCAGCAAATACTCGTAATCCTTCAATACGAATATGCCGGCAACCTGACAAATCGAATGCATTGTCTCGTCGCTTGACCTCAACTGTGTGACGCGCGGGATCGGGATCGCCAGGACACCACAAATACACTATGTCCATCTGAGCATCGAGGAACCATTCTGTGGCCCGATCCAGGCCTGCCAGAGATCCGAAGAGCCAGTAGTGGTTTCCCGGCAGAGTTTCCCTACCGGGCTCCGCTTGCCAACCCACCACTGAGAACTCGAGGGACTTGCCGGGCTGGTAGTTCCTAATCAGCTTGCTTTTGAAGTCCCATTCTGCCGTCGGTCTTGTGTGGACATAGGCGTAGTTCCAATCGCCCTGCGGTAGATCATCATCGATGAGCACGGCGTCATTTGTACCGCTATCACAGGTTGCGTAGCGAGGACGTACGGGTTCACGGATGGGGGTATTTGGCCAGCGAGCCTCCTGCATCATTTGCCCATCCACGAAGAGCTGTTCAAAATCAATAGTCGTTGAAGCCTTGTAGATATTGCCTGTGTGCAATGTCCATGAAACATCCAGAATATCAGCACCGCTCACGATGGGTTCTTCGCCCGGATATGATACGAAGCGTATGGGAGCTTCGGCTGTGCCTGAGCGCATGGGATGAACTGTCTCACGATAGATACCCTCACCAATCCAGACAGTCAGCCCACCAGAAGGCAGCGGCCTACCATCGGATTGGATTACATCGCATGCTCTGCTGATTGTCTTGAAGGGTAATTCCTGGGTACCTGTATTGTTATCATCACCATCAGTAGCAGAAACATGATACTCCAGGGGCATCAGACCTGTCGTAAAGTTCCAGATATCACCTTTGTAAGTAGCCGAGCCATCGAACTCGTCAATCCGCCAGTAATAAGTCGTATGCCGAACAAGACCATTCGGATAAGCTTGTCCGGGAAGACCAACGTTAAAATACGTTATATTTTGGTTGCCCTGAAACGTGCCCCCAGTGCCATTGTTCACATGTTCAAAATTCTCACCAAAGTACACATCATGTGAGATCGCAGTATCTCCCGGCGACCAGCTAAGGCTTACCCAAGTGTCCTCGAGTATGGCACCAT
This sequence comes from uncultured Pirellulales bacterium, assembly GCA_964634515.1. Classification (GTDB taxonomy): domain Bacteria; phylum Planctomycetota; class Phycisphaerae; order Sedimentisphaerales; family Anaerobacaceae; genus NIOZ-UU13. The sequence continues at coordinate 3,062 of CAZWME010000677.1, forward strand.
TGGTTGGGGTAGGGCCAAAAGCAACACTTGGGAAGATGAAGATACCGTTAGCCATGTCCTGTATTTGGTTTCCTGAGAGCATCCTACTGAAGATGCATACATCGTCCATAGCACCATTAAACTCATCATCCTCCGGCGCCGTTGCATGTTTCGTTCCGATAAAAAGCGGACCTGGACCGGTTCCAATCATTCCGCTGGCTGCCTGCTCCGCCGCCAGCCTGCCGTCATAGAAGATTTTCATAGATTCACCGTCATACGTAGCTGCAACGTGATGCCACTCGTTCTCGGGTGGACAAGCAATGCCCTCTAACCTGTCATTCGAGAGGCCGTCCAAATGGAAAACAAAATTATCACCATTTTCGCGTAAAAGGCGATATTGATTGTCAAACGATCCTTTCTGCAAAATTCTATTGTTCCCTGTCCAGGTTGCATTAATCCAG
>CAZWME010000678.1:0-3497 GCA_964634515.1 uncultured Pirellulales bacterium
CGTAGAAGTTGATGTTTTGCTTGAGGATGGTTCCTACGGCAGGGCGGCGGTACCCTCCGGGGCCAGCACCGGCGCCCACGAGGCGGTAGAGCTGCGCGACACAAGGGCAAAACGCTATATGGGCAAAGGCGTTGCCGGCGCTGTTAAGAATGTAAACGAAATAATAGCACCCGAAGTCGTAGGTATGGACGCCGCCTGTCAGGAAGAGCTTGATGCGTTATTGATTGAGCTGGATGGCACACCCAACAAAGGAAAACTCGGCGCAAACGCAATATTGGGTGTCTCCTTAGCGGCTGCAAAGGCTGCTGCCGACGCCGCGGGACTGCCCTTATATCGCTATCTGGGCGGATGCAACGCTAATATATTGCCCGTACCGATGATGAACATCCTGAACGGCGGAAAGCACGCGGACAACAACGTCGATTTCCAGGAATTTATGATTATGCCCATCGGCGCAAAAAGCTTCCCCGAAGCCCTGCGAATGGGGGCCGAAACATTCCATACCCTTAAAAAGGTCCTGGCGAAGAAAGGCTACTCGACATCGGTCGGTGACGAAGGCGGCTTTGCTCCTTCATTGAAATCCAATGAGGAAGCGCTGGAAGTAGTTATGGATGCAATCAAAAAGGCCGGCTACAAACCGGGCAAAGAAATCTCAATCGCACTTGACCCTGCTGCAACTGAAATGTTCGACACCAAAACAAAGAGCTACAAATTCTTCAAGTCCGCTCCCAAGAAAAAGGTCTCCTCGGATGAGATGGTTAAGCACTGGACCAAATGGGCCAACAAATATCCTATCATTTCAATCGAAGACGGACTGGCCGAGGACGACTGGGACGGCTGGACAAATTTGAACAAGAAAATCGGTGACCGTCTCCAGTTGGTTGGAGACGACCTGTTCGTAACAAACACCAAACGTCTCGCTAAAGGCATTAAACTCGACTGTGCCAATTCGATTTTGATAAAACTCAACCAGATAGGCACGCTTACTGAAACATTCGAGGCGATTAATATGGCTCGCAGGGCCGGCTGGACCGCGGTCATAAGCCACAGAAGCGGCGAAACAGAAGATACTACAATCGCCGATTTGGCTGTTGCCTCGGGCGTCGGCCAGATAAAGACCGGCTCACTGTGTAGAACAGACAGAATCTGCAAGTACAACCAACTGCTCAGGATAAGTGAAGACCTCGGACAGGCCGGTCAGTATGCAGATTTTATGTTTAAATAATCGACCCCGCAAGGCGTAAGGGCATAAATGAACTGTAAACCGTACAGTTGCAGCTTGTGCGCTGATGCCTTGTGAGCTTATGAGCTGTGCATTTGCGCACTTGAACACTATGCAAAGGCGAAACTTCATTAGGTTGATTTTCTTTGTCGTCTTTTTCAGCATCGGTGCGTCGTCGCTTGGCATTTCCATACTCTGTGACGACCTTGTTCAATACTATCGAAACAGGCGGCAGTTGACGGTAACTAAACAGTCACTCAATCGGCTTGAATCTCTGAATGACGACTATGATGCACTGCTTGATCAGTTGGAAAAGGACCCCAATCTTGTTAAGCGTCTCGCCCCGGCCACACTCGGCACCAAACCTGAAGATTCGAATGCTGTTTACCCAAGAGCTACGCCCGAGCAGTTGGCCGCTGCACGCAAAGCCTTGGCGCATGACCCGAATGACCAATCCGAAGGGCCCATGCTGCCCAACTGGCTCACACGGTGCAGTGAGCCTCGCCGGAGGATAACGCTGTTTATTGCCGGTTCATTCCTGATACTTATTTCGTTCACCTGTTTTGCTCCGACAAAACAGCCTCCAAAGAAAGAAAAGCGATAAATTGCTGCTCCACAGCCTCCTACAAGGAGTTTTTAGTTTGACGAAAGGTGCAGATTTTATTACAATCCGGCTCTGCTTTGTTTTTGTCGTTCGGCAGACAGACAGGTAAAAAGACAAATCAACAGGAAGGAGATGCATTATGCAGATCAGTAACGAAATTACACGTCGAAGTTTTCTTAAAAAGACGACCGGCGCCGCTGTTGGAGTGGTAAGCTTTCCGTATATCGTTTCCTCTTCGGCACTCGGCGCTAACGGCAATGTTGCTGCCAGTAACAGGATTACAGTCGGCTGCATCGGCGTTGGACCTCAGGGAACAGGGGTGATGAACAACTTTCTGGCCCAGAAGGATGCCCGGGTCGTAGCGATTTGTGATGTCAAAAGCAACGTCCGCAAAGCGGGCCAGGAACGGGTGAACAAGCACTACCAAAACAAAGACTGCGTAGCATACCATGATTTTCGCCAGCTCCTCGGACGCGATGACATTGATGTTGTTCTTGTTGCCACACCCGACCACTGGCACGTGCTGGTGGCGCTGGCGGCTGTCAGGGCTGGAAAAGATGTTTATCTGGAAAAACCGATGGGACTGAGCCTTGCCCAGGACCAGGCGCTGCGCGCCGCTGTGCATCGTCATGGCAGGATTTTTCAGTTCGGCACCCAGCAGCGCTCGAATCGCAATTTCCGTTTTGCCTGCGAGCTGGCTTTAAATGGCCGGATCGGAAAACTGCATACCATTAACGTATGGTCTCCCGGCAGTTCTCAGGGCGGCTCTTCCGAACCTGTACCTGTGCCGAAATGGCTTGATTATAATATGTGGCTCGGCCCGGCACCTTATACGCCATATACCAAAGACCGATGCTCTAACAAGCTTTGGTGGTTTATTTCCGACTACGCACTTGGATTTATCGCCGGCTGGGGTGTGCATCCGCTGGACATAGCGCTCTGGGGCGGCGGCGATAAAGTCACTTGCCCGGTGGAAATCGAAGGCAAGGGCGTCTGGCCCAAAAAGGGTGTGTGCGATACTGCTATGAACTGGAATGTTGTCTGCAAATATGACAGCGGCGTAACGATGAACTTTACCGGTGACCCATACCCTGAAAAGTGGAAGAATCGCTATGGGCGAACGACTTCACACGGTACGGCCTTCGAGGGCACAGATGGATGGGTGCACGTTGACCGCTCCGGAATTAACGCTTATCCGAAAAATCTGCTGAACACGGAATTCGGAGCGAACGACATTAACTTGTACAAGAGCAGCAACCATGTAAGAAACCTATTGGACTGCGTAAAGAGCAGAACCGATACGATATGTCCCATTGATGTCGCTGTGCAGGCGGACATAATTTGCCATATCACTGACATTGCCATAAGGCTCGAACAAAAAATAAAGTGGGACCCGAAATCCGAACGTTTCGTCAACAATGACGCTGCCAACCGCCGGCTCTCTCGCCCGCTGCGTAGTCCCTGGACACTGTAAAATAATATAAGAAAAGCGGTTCGCTTTTGAAATTTTGTTATTAGTGACAAAAAGATTATATTTCGTCTGAACTATACAAAACAATTAAAGGAGAAAGTCAAATGGCAAAGAAGTTAGGTTTGACACTGATGGTTGGGTGTGTTCTTTTATCTTATTCCCGGTTGGCCCTGGGGCAGGAGGATGGCTGGATAGAGCTT
>CAZWME010000679.1:0-3484 GCA_964634515.1 uncultured Pirellulales bacterium
AGCCATCGTCTCCGCAGGCTCAGAAACCGTAGAAGCGCTTTCATTAGCTTCTGTGGGTTTCAGATTAGCTTCTTTTTCAAGCGGCCCAAACGGATTTTTCTTCTCCGGTGTATCCTTACCGGGGCAATATGCGGCAGTAGCCAACACCGTGAATATTACTGCTATGAGAAATAGTAAACGTTTCATTTTTCCACATCCTTTGATTGGTCTATAATCAAAATAATTTTGAACGATGCCTTCGGATTGAATTTCTCGCCTGCGTCTAAAGCTATATGTACCTCTGTTATACAAACTTGTTGCGGGCGGCTGGTCAGCTCATTCAGAAAATCAACAATATCAAAATAATTGCCGCAGACCTCTATTTTTGCCGACTGCGTTTTCAGAAATTGCTGCTGCGGCTTGGCCTCTTTGTCGGTGACAAGCTCCTTTGGTTCAAAGATTATCCTTGAAACAGGCTTTAAATTATAGGCAATCACCATCGCATTTATATTTTCGAAAAACTGCACAGCCTGGGGGCTGCTAAAACATTGTTGTTGAGTTTCTTTAAGCTGTTTTTCTTTTTCCTCAAACTGCTTTTGCACATTTGAAAGATCAGCTTGTTGATTTTCGGTAGCAGTATAAGCAGCCTCGATACCGGCATAATTTGCTTTGGCAGTCTGAAGTTTTACTACAGAACCTCTGGCTATCGCAAAGTAGCAAATGCAACTTACCACTAATACTGTTAAGATGGCTGACAAAATTCTTTTTGGCTTATCGAGTTTTGTTAATTTTTCTATAATCATAAATTGCCTTTCGGCTTCCGGATTTTGCAGGTGATTTTGTAATCAACAATATTTTTTGCACTGCTATTGTCATACTCGATTTCTTCTACTTTGGCACTTTCGATAGATTCATCGTTTTGTAATTCTTTTACAAATTTGTAAACGTATCTTTCAGCCGAGGCTTCTCCAATCAGCGTGAAATCTCCCAAATCAGTTGTCGAGATGTCAACTATTCTTACCTTATCCGGCACAGTGTTACCTATGGCGTGGAGTACCTCCGGCCAGGAAATATTTATAAGCTCTCTGCCAACCGCATTATAGGCCGACAGCTTCCCTTCTATATATTTGAGTTGTTTTTTTATGTCGGCAATGTTCTTTTGTATAGGGGCAGATTCTGTTACTTTTGCATCTATCATGGCTGAGGCGGCTTCGATGCTTTTTACTTTTATATTTAACGGCACCAAAACTGCAACAGACAGCAAAACAACCGCTGCGACAGCCTTTGCGGTAAGTGACATTTCCTTTCGAGTTCTTTGTATGGTAAGTGATTCCTGTGATATAAGATTTAACTGCCTGTCAAATTCAGAAACCTCAAGAGCTGTCAGGGCAGAGAAAAAAGCAAAAATAGGCACCTTCCCCCCGTCGGTGCCTTGAATGTTAAACTCTTTTGTGATATGGGATAAATCTATTTGCTCAACAGTCACATCATTTAAACTTTGTTTTATTTGCTCGGTAATTACCCGAAGTTTTTCGCTATCATAGGCCGCTGCAACTTTAAGTACAAGCTGCCCAGAGTCGGTGATGGAGTGTGCAAATTCCAAAACAGCTTTCATCTGTTCCTTCAAGCTGGTAGAACCATCTTTGTCCTGTGATAAATCCTTCACGCCTACATTCAAATTCTGACAAAGTTGGGGTAGGCCATTTTTGAAAACACTTAAATTGCCTGAAGCTGAGTCCAGAGCCAAAAGCAGAGAAACGCTTCCAGAAGCTGTAGCTTGTTTATTAATGATAAGTTTTATAATTGGCAGGACTGCCGGCTCGATTCTTACCAAATCCAGCCTGGCCTTTTTGGCAACCTCTAAACAGGCATTACTTATTTGTCTGGTGGTAATTGCCTGCAGCACGGTCTGCTTATTGGAAGATTGAGTTGTATGCTCAAATATACAGTAGTCAAAGACTATCTTCTCGCCTCCGAACAGGCCGTATTTTCCGATTTGGTCTTCAACCTGTTTTTGCCGCTGCTCGTCTGTCTGTGTCGGGAATTCAGAAGGTTTCAACCGTACTGCCGAACATGATAATGATATTATTGCTTTATGTGTTTTTATGTGGCGGGCTTTTATAAAATCGCGTATTGTTTCTGCTATAATTTCAGGCTGAACAATCAGACCATCATTTACTATGCCGCCATCCAAACGCTCACAAGCCCAACTGTGAACCCGCAGGCCATTGGCAGCCTTGCCCAAATAGACAATATTAAGAAAATCGTCGTCTATGTGTAAGCTCAAGATGGATTTATCATGGTTCACTGGGTTGCTTCCTTCCATTGATTAATTGAAACTTTATATGGCGACGAACTGCCGCTAACGCTCACTTTTACTTCCAGAGTCCTGCTGAAATTAGAGGCAGAGGCAAGGCCTGTCGATTTTATAACGGTAGGATTCTGCAATACAGAAACGGTGTATTTATCCGACGAGCCTGAAGGGAAAGGATTTCCCCACGGCGCAGTTGTAGATACTCCTCTTTGAATCTTGTCTATCGCATCAGCAATCCCGGCTTCTGCTATATAATAGGCTTTTGAACTGTACATGTGGTTCTTGACCAGAGTCAGGTCTATCGATGTTATGTTGATAAATGCTATGATCAAGGTTGCCAGTATCAACGCTGCAAACACCGTCAACACCAACACAAATCCTTTTCTGCATCCATCGGTATGTAATTTATTATTTCTATTCATTATACATTTTCTTAACTTTATCAATTTGCTGAGCCTGGAGTTCCATTAACAGGTCCGCTCGTCCAATTACTTTGGTCATTTGAAGACCCTTGGGGGTTGATTCTTGATAAACTTGTTCCATCACCATTTCCGCCCCACGTGTTATCATACGTAACACTATCAACAGTCGCACTGCCATCAGTAACAGCTACCGTATCACCGTTGTCACTGAGTCCATTTCCAATCTTGTTATCGCCAACACCGAGTTTGGTCGCATTTATATCCACGTATGAAGAGACTGCGGAGATGTCATCAAGCAGTAAAACCCCTCCATGGGTAGATTTATTTGTATTAAAGCGTATTCTGATACTCTGACCAGCGTATGCTGTAAGGTTCATTGCGTGGCAAGTCCAGTCAGGATTCATTTGCCCGCTGTAACCTGTGGCAAGTACCTGACCGCTCAGATTGCGTATCGTTACCGTCATTTGTGTCTGTCCAACCGGAGCGGTGGTTCTTTCCCAGAAAAGAAACAGACAACTGTTTAGACTTGAAGGTATTGTAATATCCTGATATGCCCATGCTGCACCCGATACATCACTTTCCAGTTTGTAGCTTCCGTTGTGGGCGTTCCACTTGGTTCTGCTCCAGTTATTAACCTGCCACTCGCTTTTTAGTTTAGATTCAAATCCTCCATTAGTTACTAATTCAGTATAGACATCTGTATTATCTGCGGTTATTACTGCATATCCGCCTGCCGGTATTACCATTGAGCCGTTACCAAACTGAGGGT
>CAZWME010000680.1:0-3483 GCA_964634515.1 uncultured Pirellulales bacterium
ATTTCAGAAAACCAGTCAAACCAAGCCCGGCTTTTCCGCCTTGATCGTAAGGATCGAAATATCCCTTTTCCTGACCTGAGTAAAGCTGCTTGAGGCCGACCATTCTCGAAACAGTTTTGTAGAAATGCGTCCCGGGTATTCTCATTGATTCATTACTCTGCACTTCGCCACAGGTCCATGTCGGTACAGTCCTGACATTCTTTGACAATTTCGCAACAAGCCAGATGAGCAATCCAAGACCGATACCAATTATTAACAGGATTGTGGAAAGGCCCGACATCCAGGTACCGAAAATTACAGAACCTGGTTCGTAACCCAATGCCGGATAAATGAAAAGTTTGAGCGGTACGTGGTAAAATACTCCGAAAAACACACAGAGCGATGCAAGCACAACCATTGGAGCCGTCATTAGTGGAGATACTTCCTTAACATCTTTGAGTTTATCCGGCAGACGGGAAAGGAATATCGAATGTATAAGTTTGACAAACGAAGCCAAAGTAAGCGCACTTCCAAACATAGCACAAGTAAGCCAGATGGGCCAAAGACTGGTGGCTCCCCCTGTTTCAATTACACCCTGATAAATCATCCATTTGGAAACAAATCCGTTAAGAGGAGGTATCCCGGAAATGCTCAAAGCTGCGATCAGGCATGTAGTAAAAGTGATAGACATCTTATTGCCCAGACCACCAAGCCTGTCTAATTCAGCAGTCCCGGAAGCCTGCTCGACCGCGCCACCGCATAAGAATAAACAACATTTATAAATCGCGTTGTTGAGCATATGGAATATACCACCGGCAATACCCACAGGTGTGCATGTTGCTATGCCAAGTATCATATAACCGACTTGGCTGATAGCATGATATGACAGCAGCTTTTTGAGGTTGTGCTGCACCATCGCAACCATTACGGCAATAATAATTGTGACCGAGCCTATGATTGACAAAACAACAGTCAAGGCGCCCGGCTGAATTTCAAATATTTCCCGCACAATAATCACCAGCAGATAAATTCCCAAAAGCTTGTCAATTGCTGCCGGCAAAAGTGCCATCACCGAGACCGGCGCATATTCTCCGCTTGTAGGCACCCATGTATGCAAGGGCAATGCGCCCGCTTTGGTAATAGCGGCCGTCATAAGCAGCAGAAAGGCTATGATCGAAAGTGACGAATTTGTCGCCAGGCTGATATCTGAGATTACAAATGTTCCCGAAAGCTTCCATATCATAAAGACGCCGAGCGTAAAAGCGGCATCAGATGCACCTATCATTGCAAAGCTTTTTGTCGCTGCAAAATTAGAGTTTTTCCCTCCCGTTGTTATTAAAAGATACAGCGAAACGGTAACAATTTCCCAGAATATCAATATAAACAACAAGTGACCGGAAAGCAGTATGCCTGCTGTGCCGCCTATTGTAAGTAAAATCGCACCATAATACTCATTGATGCGTTTCGTATTTGCGCCGACAGATTTTAATGAATATAAGGTTATTAACAGGCCAAAGCCCATCGCAAACATTAATATAAACGCTCCCAAAGGCTTGACTGTCAGTATCAGTTCCAGTTCAAATCCGCCAAAGCTCTCACCCAACTGCAGTATAGGTAAAATATAATCGGATTCACCCCCTGCAAATATCTTTATGCCAAGCACAAATGTGACAACAGATATAATAAACGTCAATGCCCTTGATACCGACTTTATTTTATTCGGCAAAAACAACATCAAAAAGCCCACAATCAACGGCAAAAAGACAGAAATATAGAGAATATTCATTTCCTTCAATTTAGAAATCCTCCAGCTTAATTTCAGGTGCGCCGATTTCTTTCTTAATCCGTGCAGTTTTCTCACGAGACAATCTCAGCAGCGCATCATAATCATGGACAATATTTTTTCGCCCATCGACAACCGCCAACCTTTCGGTGCAGCTATAGCAGGGATCAACCGCAGCCAGTGTAATGGTAACGTCGGCGATGTGCTGACCAATGCACGATGCCCTAAACGAAGGAACATTGACGTAACTGGGTGCCCTGATTTTGTGGCGAATAGGCCTGTTGCCGCCGTCGCTGCGGACGTAATGAAACGTTTCGCCTCTGGGTGCCTCAGCACGACCACAACCCTCTCCAGGGGGAATTTCCTTAACCTCAATGGCAATAGGTCCCTTGGGAAGCTTTTTGACGGCTTGCCTGATCATCTTGACAGATTCAAGGACCTCAAGAAGCCGGACAACAGCTTTTGCAAAAACATCGCCTTCTGTCTGAGTAATTACTTTCCAGTCTAAATCGGCGTAAACCGCATAAGGATCATCATACCTTGTATCGATAGCAATTCCGCTGCCTCTGGCGGTCGGGCCTGCCACCGCGTACTCTACAGCGGATTCTTTTGTCAATACCCCTACACCCTTGAGCCGCGCGTGAATAATTGGGTCATCGAGTACCGCTTTTGTGAGCATCTCTGTTTTCTTTTCGACTTCATCGATATCTTTTTGTATCCGTGGAATAGCTTCATCGGAAACATCCTCCCGGCAACCCCCAACCTTCACGTTGCCGTAGTTGTTTCTATTGCCCGTTATCTCTTCAAGCAAATCAAGCACCGGCTCACGGTATTTCCATGCCCACATAAAGACGGTGTCATAACCTATAAAATGCCCGGCGAGACCTACCCACAACAGATGGCTGTGGATGCGCTCAAGCTCATTTATGATAGATCTTACGTACAGAGCCCTCTCTGGCGGATTTATACCGCCAATCTCTTCGACTGCTTGTACATAAGCCAAAGGATGCGAGGCTGAGCAGATGCCACAAACACGGCTAACCAGAAAAGGTACCTGGTCAAACTGCAGTGTTTCGCTTAATTTCTCTATGCCGCGATGGTTATAAGATATCCTCACATCTATATCGGTTACGATTTCACCATCAACGGTAAGCTGAAAAAACTCCATCTCTTCCTGCAGCGGGTGAAACGGACCGACTGCAAGAATCGGTTTATTGACGCCTTTTTTCATCTTTTGAAATCTTTCCTTAAAGGATAAACACCCTCGGGCCAATCATCAGCCAAAATCAATCTTCTCATATTAGGATGATTTTTAATTTCGATTCCCAATATGTCATGTATTTCTCTTTCTATCCACTCCGCAGCGGGTATTAAAGGTGTAATAGATTCTATCGATGGATTTTCGCGGTCACGGATAAAGGCTTTTACAGTAACAACACAACCAGTCTCGTCATTTGAATAATGATAAAGAACTTCAAAACAATCTTCAGAATCGATTCCCGTAGCAATAACAAATCTTAAAGATAAATCTTTAAATAGGAACTTACTGACAGCAAAACTGTTTTCGGCCTCACATAAAAGAAAGATTCTGCTGTCCATCGTTTGCTCAATATTTATGAGCTTATCTCTTATTTCCGACAACCTGTTATTTAATTCTTCCTGGTTCATTTTTTTGTCCTGTTATAAAATCGACAGCGCCTTTACTACGCCGGATATCATGG
>CAZWME010000681.1:0-3475 GCA_964634515.1 uncultured Pirellulales bacterium
CGGAGGAGATTGCAGCCGTTCGCAGTAAAAATGAATTTTTAGAGGTTCCCATAAGTTTGATGTAACTGCCGTAACCCCATAAAAGCAAAATATCTTCATATAAAATATACGAAATAAACTGCGACCGGCCAAAAATTCTGCGATTATTTCACTGAAAATATCAGGCTGGAGGCCGTCATTGTACACCCGTGAACTTTTTCCTTTTTTTCTTGCAAATTCCACTCCAAAATTGTAGATTTCACATAGCGGCCACATCTTGACTTTCAGATTAAAAATTCGTTGGCGAGACAACCAGGTATTACTGAGATACTGACGAATACAGAACTGTATTATCAGCAGTTCAATATCAATAAAGAAAGGAGTAGAAGAATGAGACGGTTCTTATTACTCATTAGCCTGGCAATCCTTATGCCCTTGACTTTATTGGCTTTGGGAGCAAAAGCCCAATCAAGCAAAAGTATCGAATCTGAATTGAAATCACTACGATCTCAGGTCGAATCTCTTGAAAACAGAGTTAAATCGCTGGAGATTCAGATGGCTGACAGAACGCTCAAAGATCTCCCATTGATTACGCCCCAGATGCCCCATGTACCCAAAGGATGGCGGAAGAGACAATTTAACGGGATTCCCTACTATGTGATTCCACTTCAGAAGAATCCGAACAAATAAAATCAGAAAAATCGTATAATCAAAGGAGGTAATGCGATGTGCATGAACCGAATATTCAAATTTGCCGGTTGTCTAATAACATGCCTGATATTGACTACGGGATGTAAAACAACACACGAAGAGAACTTCACTTCATCCCCCCTTCATTATGAAGGTCTAAATAGCACTGATGTAATAAAACTCACCGACACACTAAAAAGCCTTGACGAAGCCCGCGATGCTCTTACCGAAAACATCTCCAATGCGCAATCAATCGCCTACAAAAAGAACGTTGTATATTTCGTCGATAATAATACACTTGTTATTAAGCGCGACTTCTCTCAGGGCAAAATACTCAGGACTGATCGCCCCCTTGACCTTGCAATCTCGGGAAAGGGATTCTTTAATGTCACAGACTCAAAAGGCAGGTCCTTCTTCACAAGGTATAGTTCGTTCCTGGTACGTCCAGACGGGATGATGGTGCTCGACACGGGAGAGGCTCTTGAGCCAGCCATATTCATACCGACAGATGCACAGCAAATCAACATCAAAAAAGACGGCTCTGTCTTATGCATTACCAGCAATGGCAAAGAATCTATTGTAGGGACAATACTATTGTCGAGATTCACGAACGATGAAGGGCTTGAATATAAAGGAAAGGCTCTTTATGCAGAAACAAGCCGTTCAGGGATTCCTACAATGGCCACTCCAGATTCGGAAGGCTTCGGCTATATCGAATCCGGATTCATAGAAAGCTCAAACGTAGATGTGCCCGAGCAAATCAGAGTATTAAGTGAACTTAGTAGATTTGAGCAGTCCGTAAGTAAAGCCTTAAGCATTCTTTACAAAGAGCCGCTATGGATTGAACAATCAGCACTGACACCTACTCAGTTGCCAAAGGACAAACTCCCGGTCATAGTGCGTCTTAAAACGAAAAATGAGGTCGTTACTATTCTCTCCGGACCAACCGAACCTCTCTACAATGTAACGACAAAAGATGGAAAGATACTGGGACAATACCTCTCCGCCAAAGAGTTGCAGGAAAACCTGCCCGGCATCTATCGTCTCCTGAAGACCTCGTACGCAGACGACCACCCGAACAATGCCTTTATCTGGGCAGGTAATTAAGTTCAAAAACCGTGTTACCAAAAACAGCTTTTTCAGGAATACGAAAATCGTCAATTGCGATTTGACGGGTATGACCATCGATGGAGTGCTGGTAACGGACATGGTTAAAGCCTATAAAAAAACGAAATTAAGGCCGTAGAACGGGTATTTTTTTCAAGCCGCCAATAAAAATTGTCGAGTTTGCCCTTATATAGGTGCAATATAATCAAAATTAGACCGAATTTTCAGACATGCGTCTCAGTACTATAGAAAGGAGACCACTATGTCATCGACTCAAAAAAGGATTTGCTGTCTTATATCAGTCGGCCTGCTTCTAATCTGCCTGACCTCGCCAAATGGGTGGCTTCACGGCAACAATGCACAAATTCTTACTGCGGCTCGCGGGGCCGAACACCCGATTCAATTCCAGGGCGTCCCGAATGAACAGCTCCGAAAACTTCTTCAGGAACGATATGCCGTTCTCAGGGCTGCAGTAGGCCTGCTTAATCAGCAATACAGTGCTGGCCGCGTTGGAATACTGGAGATCAGGGATGCAATTATTGAAATGTTCCACGCAGAAGCCGACCTGTCCTCAAACAACGCTGAGCGGATAAAAGTCTATGAGAAACTTGTTTCAATTCTACAGCAACAGGACCAGCCCCTTGCTGAAGCGGTCAATGCCGGCCGAATAACTCAAATGGAATTTCTTAGAGCAAGAGCTTCGACACTCCAGGCACAAATACAACTTGAGAAACTAAAGCTCCCACAAGAAATTTCTCAGTAGAGATTTGATAAACCACTGCACTCCGATATCGTTTCGGTTGTCCTGCTGAGCTTGACGTTAGACTCAAAATCCGTATAATCCTAAAGTTGGATTAAGGAATACAAAATGGCAAATGATATATCGGAGAATAAATCACTTCCCCTTAGAACTTCAGCCCTTATCTTCCTGTCGCTGAACTTACTTATCTCCACAATCATGTGGTTGAACTTCTTTAGTAACCGCGAACATTTTCCCTCATGGTTCGGACCGGTATTTCTTGTGGCAGTCGGACTGTTAATCTGCATTATCTGCTTTTACATCTGGCAGCTCCCCCGAACACTGGCCCTTGTTAAACCGCCCGCCGGATACCAGAAAGCCCTCATCTGGCTGCTTCTTGTCATCTCGGTCCCATGCACCTCCGCTCTTCATAAGTTCGCTCCGTTTCGCCTTGATGCTATTATGGGATGGCTCGAGATACCCGCCGAATACAATCTTATAAAGTACAATTTCATTCTTACCGCAGGCTCTCTCTTGGTAATTCTTATTTTGACAATCCTGTATTGCCTCGGCCGCAGGACTCAGGCCGTGACCGGCCTGGTTATCCTTGCCGGTATAATGCTCGTTCCGAATGATAACTGCGGCAACTACTTCAATCTACCCTGGATACAATGGGCCGGGGCCTCACCGCTTATGTTCATGCCGAATTCCGTCGTCCTGCTGATTGGCTACTGCGGCCTGCACGGCATCCGACCACGCATCAGCATACTCCTCATGGCGGTAATTAATATCGCGGTATTTCTCCTCGGCCTCGGACACCTAACTAAATTCATCTGGTAAAAATACACAGGTACGCTTTCCCCTCTGCGATGCGGCCTTTCTATCCTCCTTACTTATGTTTTATGAAACCTTCTGCAAAACACATAAATATATATTTTACAATGAGTTATGCTCATTGTT
>CAZWME010000682.1:0-3467 GCA_964634515.1 uncultured Pirellulales bacterium
ATCGAAAAAGGCACCTGCTATGACCAAAGAGTTATTCAGGGAACTTTGGATGATTTTCTTGCAGTAACTCAAAAGGCACAAATGCGGACACCGGCAATTTTTATTGTTGGTAAAGTAGTTGAGCTTAAAGAGAAGCTGAACTGGTTTGGAAAAAAGCCGAGAATACTTCTACCGGGCACCCATCCGGACAAATACAGACATCTTGGAATTATTATTCACAGACCTCTGATTAAATCGGTTCCTCTCGATGATTACACTCAAGCCGATAAGGTGCTCAAACGGCTCAATACTTTTGATTGGATAGTATTTACCAGCACCAACGGGGTAGAATTCTTCTTTCAACGCTTAAATGCTGTTGGTCTCGATACCAGATCCATTGGCACAGTGAAAGTTGCTGCCATCGGTAAAACAACCGCTGAAAAACTCAAGACGTTTGGAGTTCTGGTGGATATGCAGCCGAGCCTGGAATCAAGCACCGGCCTGCTTGAAGAGTTTAAAAAAGTTTCAGTCAAAGGCAAAAGGATTCTTCTTGTAAGACCGAAGGTCGGATCGAGTATGCTGTTGGATGGTTTGGCTGATGCTGATGCTACTATCGAGGGGGTGGTGGTGTATAGAAATGTTGATATAGAGCCTGAAGAAATTGATTTTGATTTCATCGACCAGATATTATTCACAAGCGGTTCAACGATTCGAGCTTTTTTGAAGCTATATGGCTCTGTGCCTGACGGTATAAAAGTCTATTGTCTGGGCCAGCCTACATTAAACGAGGCCAAAAGACATAATATACCTGCAGAGCTTTTGCCTTGATGTCTGTAATTCATCCTTACCTGGCAGATAAGTTTCGAAGCTTATTAAGTATATCAAATTGAATTGAACATATCGACGGAAAGAATACATTTGTCGGATGAGCCGTAATGGATGTTCGAGAGAATAACGATTTGTTAATCAGGAAGCTGAAAAAGCTCTCCAGTACGCTTTAATTCTTCCTGTTTATCTGCGTCTAAGCCGATTTCCTCATCTGTCAAATAACACCCCGGATCCGGTGCCCAGGGATCATCGAAATACAAATCCGCCCGCACACGAAGACTACCACCGCATACATTAAAGAATTTACAAAGCCTGCACCGGCCTTTAACGTATTCCCTGCGGTTCCTCAAACCCTTTAATAAAGGATCACTTGTATCCAGCCAAATCTCACTAAAACGCCTCTCGTGGGTATCTCCCAAATCGTAATGCCCCCAAAACTGGTTTGGATGCACCTTACCGTTAAAATCAATGCAACCGATTCCAACTCCGCTGCTGTACATCCCGCCGCCGTTCCATAAAAGCAGTTTCCAGACATTAGCTGCGCGCTCAGTGTCTTCCTTAAGCAATTTCAGATACAGATAAACGCCGTCAACATGGTTGTCAACTGTCAATATATCCGTTTTTCTACCGGCTTCTTTGTATTGTTTTGTTTTCGCTAATATTGTTTCAATCGCTTCCCTGCTTTGAGCATGGGTGAGATCATCATCTCCAATGGCCTTTCCCCTGCCGCTGGGAACGAAATGATAAAAGCAGGCCCTCTCGATATTCTCTGCTTCGAAAAAGTCAAACAAGGCCTCCAAATCCTGAATATTCCTTTTCGTCAGAGTCAGTCTGAGACCTGTTCGCACTTCGGCATCCTGACAGTTTCTTATGCCCTGTACAGCTTTGTTAAATGCGCCGGATACTCCCCTGAATTTGTCATTTACTTCGCCAATTCCGTCAAGACTGATGCCGACATAAGAAACCCCTTTTTGTTTAATTTTCCTGGCTATATCAGCGGTTATAAGTGTCCCGTTAGTTGAAATAACAGCCCGCATGCCCTGCTGTCCGGCATATTCTATCAATTCAAACAAGTCGGGCCGAGTCAACGGTTCCCCACCGGAGAACAGCACCGACGGCACATTGAACTGACCCAGGTCATCCAGAACGGCTTTTGCCTGGCTTGTTGTGAGCTCATTACTGGCCTTGCCGGTACCGCTGTCGTTATAACAATGAACACACTTGAGATTACACGTTCTGGTTATATTCCAGACAACAATAGGCCGTCTTTCAGAGGCTTTTTTCGGGATTATTTCACCCTCTCGCTCGCCTGAGCCTTTTTTACCGTAGCGAAGCCAGTCACCAGGTGTAACCTGGTCACAATATAATTTACTGATATTTATCATTGCTTAACTCAACCTCATATTCTAACTATTATGAATGGGTTGCTTCTGGTGGAATATACGCACAAAAAGGTTCTTCGGCCATATAATTACCCGTCGCAGCGTATGCTCTGCCGCGACATCCGCCGCATACTTCTCTATAATCACAAATACCGCACTTGCCTTCGAGACTGCTGCTTGTACGCATTCGCTCAAGGTCTTTGTTGTCGTGCCATATTTCTGAAAGTGTTTGCCTGAGCACATTACCACAATTTACGGGCAAATACCCACAGGGAAATACGTCTCCCTGGTGGCCGACAAAAAGCACGCCAAGCCCGGCGAGACATCCACGAGTAGGGACCCCATGACCGGCTCTGCCCGGCACTTGGCCGCTGCTGTGAGATGGTTTTTTACGCTCCTGATACAGGCCCTGTTGTCTGATTATACGTTCATAGTGAGGTCCGCAGGTTACTTTCATTTGTAACTCTCCGCGTCTGTCAAGCCGGCATATCTCGAGCATCTTTTCTTCATATTGCTCCGGTGAGAGCATGTCCGTTTCAGCAAGGACCTGCCCGCATCCGACCGGAACCAGGATGAATATATGTACAGCTACCGCTCCTAATGATTTGGCAAGTTCGTAAACTTCCTCTAATTGTCCGGCGTTATGCCTGGTCAATGTCATATTTATCTGAACAGATAAATCTTTCTCGCGAAGATGTTTAATACCTTCGAGTGCCCTTTCAAACGAGCCTTCCAACTGACGCAGTTTATTGTGAACCTCGGCAGTCGCACCATCCAGACTCACTGCTGTCCTCACGATTCCACTGTCCCGTATTTTATCTGCCACTTCTGCATCTATCAACGTTCCATTGGTAGCAAGCGCCGGTGTAATCCCTGCTGCCCGCGCCTGGCCGACCAGCTCGAATAAGTCATCACGACAGAGCGGCTCGCCCCCTGAAAATACCAAGACCGGCATCATAGACTGCCCACTGCCTAATTCAGCTAACTGTTCTATCAGGTTCTTCGCCTGAGCGGTTGATAAGTCCTTAAACGCTGCTTCATCGGTTTCCAGACGCCGACAATGTGCGCAGGTCAAATTGCATTTTATAGTAGTTTCCCAAAAAAAGAGTCTCAGAATCTGATTTGGCCTTATGGCTTTGTTCACGACTGCTCGTCCTCCTTCTTGTTTAGTTCTGATGATATCTGTTCGGCATGCTGTACGATACTTCCAACATACCGTGCTGCCTCACTGGCACCATTTTCTTTAGCTATTTTGTTGACGTTCTTCATTACGCAATA
>CAZWME010000683.1:0-3465 GCA_964634515.1 uncultured Pirellulales bacterium
TGTTGTCCAACTCTATAATTGCAACCCTCCCAATCGTAGATAAGCTCTTATTCGGATTTAAATAATAGTAGTCGGCAGCCGGTGCAGAATCAGAATAATAAGTAATGCATCCCGATAAAAGAACCGCCGGCAAGCACAATATCGTTAGTCGTGAGATGTAACTCAAACTACAAGCAAAGAGCAATAAACGCCGAGTTTTCATTTGTGATAACAGAATTCTTAAGCTATTCGATTCACCTAATGTCATTGCTTCCTATGGTTTAGACCGGACTGGTTTACTTAATGATGCGACTTTGACTTCTCCGCCGAGAACTTTAAGTATCTTAAGCAACGCTTCCAGTTGCGCTGTTTCCGCATCGCGCATTTCATCTCTAAAACCCAGGATATTGGTTTTCCAACTATTCAATTCAATCTGCATTGCAATTAAAATGTCATTTGCTTCGCTTAATTCTTTTTGCGTCTGCTGCAATTGAGCCTCAAGAGCAACCACCTGTTCTTCAAGCATCTGATTCGTGCCAGTAAGTTCTCGGTTTTGTTGCCGTAACAGAGCCGTTTGTTCAGAAAGTTTTGCATATTGCTGAGACAATTCCATCGCAGATTCAACAACGGTCGACTTCTGTGAAGCAGATTCCCGAAACCTGTTTGCCACAGACGGATTCTGCTGTTTTTGAGTAAATTCGGTTCTTACAGCAGCCCTTGGCGGTTCCTGGACAGACACGCAGTTCGATATGAAAATCAACGGTATTAATGAAATCAATACAATTGTTTTTTTGATAGTTTTCATTTTACTTTTCTCCATCTAATTCACACGGTCGACATTTACGGTTCAACATTTTTCTCTGAAACCTCCGCCGCTTTGACAGAAGCATATTCACATCTCAAAAACATTGATGTTCCGCAGGAACATGTTATTTCAATAACGGAAAAATCAGCCTGGCTTTCGACGATACGCACTTTTGGCTCAACCAAGTCAGCCGCCGGTTCTCTCGGCGAGCTTGTCTCGGTTTGCACAATATCCAGGGTGAACTGGCCATCAAGTTTAACGTCACTTTCCTTAAGAATCCGACCTGTTGTATTTCCCATCGATTATTTTAATCCTTTTAATTGATTCCGCCACAGGCGGTTCTATAATATTGATTAGCTAAAGGCTTATTTTCTTTCATTGGCTATTATTTATTTGTCTTCCAAACCTGAATCGTCAAGCCTATTATTCAAGCACAGTAATCAATTCCGTTACTATCGTTATCCAGACTACCCCGGTTTTCAGTCCATTCTTCGTCCGGATTTTCCATATCCTGCTCCTCAAACGCTTCATTCATCTGTTGTTCGTCTTTTTCTTCATTTTCCTGTTGTAACTGCTGTCGGCGTTTCCTTTCCTGGCGGCGTTTTGCGGGAGTCAAACCAGTGATACTTTGCAAGCCTTCGACCGGTTTTATAATATTGGAATCATAATCTGCCATCTTTCCACTGCCTCAATTTAACAGATAAGTCAAATATAGCGCTTGCGTGCATTTGACTGACACGCGATTCGGTAATTTCAAAAATCTCGGCAATTTGCTTCATTGTCAAATGCTGTTGGTAATAAAGCAGGATGAGCTGCCGCTGCCTATCGGACAATTTCTGTATTGCCTCGGTCAAATTATCTATAAGCTCAATCCGTTCGATTTGCTCATCAGGAGCGCTGGTATGAACTGCAGCCAATAGATTACTCAATACAGGTGAGTCCTCTTTAAAGCCATCAAGTGAGACAAAATATTGAGCCCGAGCTTTTTCGAATGTTTCAAAAAGCTCATCAACGGTGATTCCGAGTTTTTCAGCTAATTCAGCATCAGTAGGATTTGTGCCTGTCTGTTCAAGTATTTTCCGGTTGAGCTGCCGGGCCCGTTGAATCCTCTTATTTATATTTGTAGGCAGCAAGGATGAGGCTCGCAGCTCATCAATAACAGCTCCTTTGATCCTAATATAAGCATATGTTTTAAATTCTGTATGCCGGGACGGGTCATAATCACGGGAAGCTTTAACCAATCCAACAGCACCAGCGGAAACCATATCTTCAAATGACAACGGAGGCCTCAGGTATGTTACCACCTGCCTCACTATCCTGTGAACCATGGGTAAAAGTTCGGTTATCTGCTCATCATCGATTTCCCCTTTGTTGGATTTTTTCTGACCTGAGTACGTGCGCAGGGCAACGCAATTTAGATGCTTTCGGCTATCTTCAGGTTTTTCCAATGTCAACAAGCCGTCTTTAGTGTTTCTAATTAATTGATTTTCAGAGATGTTTTCAGTCTCTATCGTCACTATCCTTTTCCTTTTGTTTATCCATTTGGTTTGTAACCATCGCACTTATCAAAATAGCGTTTACGCCCCTCACCGCCCAAGCTGCTGCTATATAGGCAAGCACCGCACCCACCAGCGCTCTTTTGCAGCAGGTGAAAGGAGAAAGGCCGCTAATCCAACCTATCATGCTCACACCAAAAAAACACGTCACGGCAATACTTACTGCAACAGATTTAATATGTAACGGCATATCTCAAATCCTGTATATCACAGCCCGTGAGTTTCACGTATAACAAATCACGAGTTACATTATAATGTTGCGTCCCCTGCTAAAGCAGGGGCAAGCTGTCCTTGTTCACCGGTTGCTGTCATCTCAGCTTTCTGTAAGGCAATGGTTTCTATCGGTTCTACTTCGGTCCCAAACACTATTTCGTCATAAGCTATGACCGGTAAGAGTGAGACTGTTCTCGATAACATTGCCGCCAGTGGCGAGCGCAATCTCGAATCGCAGAGCAAAACGACCCTGTCCAAACCTTTGTCCATTGCTACCTTCCAGGCTTTTGCGCTTTTTCTACTTATATCCATAGCAATTTCTGTGGGCAAAGCGAGATTTATTACATCCGCCTCCTGCCGCAGATTAGAAACTATTTGATGTTCGAGCGAGGGTTCCAGTGTTATTGCCAATATTTTACCTGCTTCGTTTTTATACAGATCGGTAATAGTTCTATTAAGGCATTTCCGAACCATCTCGGTTAACACATCGGCGTTTTTAGTTTTCGAAGCATTCTCGGCCAAGGACTCAAGTATAACAGTCAGCTCACGTATAGGTATGGCATCTGTCAAGAGGTTCTTAAGCACTCGCTGAAGCAATCCAATAGATACTTCTCCATTGGCCCCAACAACATCACCGACCAAAGACGGCTGGGTCTTGCGAAGCCGGTCAACAAGAAGCTGAACGTCTTCGCGTGTCAGTAATTCGTCTGCATGTTTTTTCAGCGTTTCAGATAAATGAGTAATGAAAACGGATTCGGGGTCAATTACAGTATATCCATTTAGTTCAGCTTTTTCTTTGATATCCGGTGCAATCCACAAAGCGGGTAATCCATAAACAGGTTCTGTGGTTTTTATACCCTCTATTTTTACCTGAGCATTACCGGCATCCATAGCAAGGAACATATTTGGCTC
>CAZWME010000684.1:0-3460 GCA_964634515.1 uncultured Pirellulales bacterium
ATAATGAAATATGTTCTTTCATTATACTCTCTGCACGTATAATTTGTCTCGGAGGTGTATTGCCGGTTTCTTTATAAAAGCCGTGTGTGAGTAACCACGTTTTTCCTGACTGAAAACATAAAATTCGGACTTTAGGATGGATCTTGAATTCATATATTTTCCCACTCTTTCCACCCAGTTTTCTGAATCTTTCTTTATTGTTAATCCTACCAACATTCGTAATTTTACGAAAAGATTTAGCTAGTTTTGCTTGATCTAGCATCTCCAAATCTTCAATAAAATCCTTTGCTGGCCTGGCGCCGTTTGACCGTCGTGCATAACTTACAATAGCACATGGTCCCTTAACCAGGGGATCCTCATTAAAATCTATCACAGTTTTATTCGTCATATGAATCGTAGGAATTTAATTATAACTTAACTATTCTCGCGTGTCAATGCAAATATTAATATAAAAACCAATAATTAAATATATATATTGTTTCATACCCCTGGGAAACTACTACATATAGGACTTTCTTGGGATTCCATAAAATTCAAAAAAAATGTTAGAAATTTTATGATAAGCTGAAAACCTGTAGTAATTTAGCACATTATATCTAAATCCAATTTCAAAAGAGCAGGATAAATCGCTCGTAACCTCGCCCAATATTATATCAATTCATACACCAAACCACAATAAAAGTTTATTCCGGGCCGGATTTTAATATCTCCCGAATGAGCACTTTTACATAAAGTGTTAAGCATTCTCGCTATTATATTTCCGTATAGCCCCATGTCTCGCTTTACTTTACGGGAATTCGCAGTAGTGGGATTCCCGGAGTTTCATCCGGATAGAACCAGGGCTTACGGTACTTGCGGGAAAGCAGCTTGTTGGCCTCATAATCGCCGACGATTACTTCCTTTTTGCCGTCCCATTCTACGCTCCTGCCGAGCTTCAATGAGAGCATACCCAGCAGGCTCATATTCGTGGAACGATGGATTTCCTCGATATCGCAGACGGGGGTTGAGCCTGTTTGGATAGCCTTTAGAAAATCATCCCACAACTCTTTGATGTTCTGCTTATCCGGGTCGTGCAGCGTGGGCTTTTCATTGATGACTTTTTGTCCTTTAGACGACGGGTAGAAGGTCCAGCCGTCACGCCAGGCCATATGGAAAGTGCCCTTGGTGCCATAGAAGTAGCAGCCGACGCTTTCGCCTTTTTCAGCGTTATTACCGCCGAATTGTCGATGCTCCCAGGTTGCGGTGAAGTCCTCGAATTCAAAGCTGGCGACCTGATGGTCGGGGGAGTCGGTTGTCTGGCCTCGTTCATTGTTTACCGGCGGTCCTTTGACGGGACGGCCGCCTGTTGAGAAGACCCGCTTAGGATATTTTTCCTCAGCCCACCAGAGGATTTGGTCCATCCAGTGTACACCCCAGTCGCCCAATGTGCCGTTACCGTAATCGAGGAACTGACGGAAGCCCTTCGGGTGTATTTTCGTGTTAAATGGACGCAGCGGCCCGGGGCCGCACCACATATCCCAGTCCAGACCGGCTGGAACTGGTGCATTGGGTCTTGGCTTTTCGGGGCCACCTCCATAATGGACAAATGCCCTGACCATACCGATTTTTCCAGCCCTGCCCGATTTGAGAAATTCCATACCGGAGACATTGTGTGGAGAGATTCGCCGATGCGTGCCGACCTGAACGACCCTTCCGGCTGCGCGGGCGGCATTTACCATTGCCCGGCCTTCCTTGATGGTATGGCCGATAGGCTTTTCTACATAAACATGGGCACCTGCCTTAACGGCCGCAATGGTAATCAGCGGATGCCAGTGGTCGGGCGTGGAAACAATGGCAATATCAATTTTCCCGCCGTCCAGAAGTTCTCTGAAGTCTTGATACTTTCGGGGCTTGTCTCCGGAGAGCTTTTCAATTTCCGCTGCAGCCGGCTCCAATTGATTGAGGTCAACATCGCACATAGCTACCATTTTGCACCGACCTGACTGCATCGCGGTACGGGCGATGTTCATGCCCCACCAGCCGCTGCCTATTAGGGCGGTACGATATTTCCTGCCAGTCTGGGCACGAAGTATGGCAGGGGCCGAAAAAGCCAGGCAGGATATACCTGTGGCACAAGTTAGTGAGCTTTTCAGAAATGTGCGACGGTTAATCGACATGATAATATCTCCTCTCGTTTTGAAACAGTCATAAAAAGCCGGTTTTTTATATTGATATGGGCAGTTTTGTACGCTTGATGGCAACTGCCGACTTTTTATCCAATTTATCAATCTGCTGTCATAAGTCAAGTGAAAACCAACTCATACTTCGGGGTTTTCTCATAAGCTTCTGAGCAGCCAGACATGGTGCCCGACTATGACATTCGAGAACAAGCTTGATTGGGTTTGAATTGGCTTTGTTTTGGATTTGATTGGGTTTGTTTGTGCCCCCCGCCAGACAGATAAAAATTGTATAATTCATTGTTGTTAAATTAGTTAAGTTCATTTGGACATTTCTGAAATTGGGTTTGTTTTGCATAAAAAGGGCTGATTTGTCGAACATTCTCTACAAATGTAGAGCGTTTAGCGCACAGCCCCCGGCAGGAAAGCAAGTAAGCACACACCGGGGACAAGCTCCGGCCAGCAAGAGGTGCCTTATAGGCACATAGACATATACGCAGGCACGAAGCCCCCGACAGAAAAGCAAGTGAGCTAACTCGAGGGTAAACTCAGGAGTGATTAAAACTGGAGCGAACCGAAGGTAGAAATGCGGTTGGCGATTTAGGGCAACCACGCGGGATTGCCCCTACATTTTAGGCAAGTTTACAATTTGTTATTGGGGATAGAGAAAATCATAGTTGTTATTGTTTTATTAAGGCCGTAAGTGCTTCAAGGGCGGTTTGGGTGTGTTTAATGATTTGGTTGGTGTATTTAATTAACTTTAAAAAGCAAGGAATTTAGAAGTTATAATTGAGAATTAAGCATGGTGTCCCCGGAATTCCCATTTTGATCTTCCTTTCTTTTGGTTAATTATTTATTATGCCTAACGTTTGAATTAACCGGAATTTGGAGCGTAGCGGAAAATTTCCGGTTGAATGATTTGTTATACATTATGCTCATTACTTTAATTCAGGTATAATACCAAAATATTCTCCGCTTTTTCTTCTTGTGATATAACTATATATTTCTTGAAATGATCTATCTAATATAATTAATATGTCTGATATTTTTTCAGACTTAACTACTATAGGTTGATATTTTGTTGTATTTGCAATATTTATAAAATTTGGACTTTTCTGCTGTGCTACAAAAAATATCCGCGTCATTAACTAACTTAATAATTGTCTTCATTTTATCAGCTTTTGCATGTTCCATATCTTTTGCAATATTAATCCGTTTTTCAATAAACTTATTTCCCATGTTCTCAAATAAATCATAGATATAAAAACACTATGTATCTCCCATATGGGTTTTGGCAATGTTTT
>CAZWME010000685.1:0-3460 GCA_964634515.1 uncultured Pirellulales bacterium
TTCGCCCTGTGCCTCAACTGTTATCTTCTGGGTTAAGTCTCCATTGGCAATCGCGGTACTAACCTGGGCAATGTTTCTTACCTGGTTGGTCAGGTTAGCTGCCAGTATGTTGACGTTGTCGGTCAGGTCTTTCCAGGTACCAGCCGCTACAGCAACTTCTGCCTGTGCTCCGAGTTTCCCTTCTGAGCCAACTTCTCTGGATACGCGGGTAACTTCACCGGCAAATGTGCTTAAGTTGTCAACCATAGCGTTGAGGGTTTCCTTTAACTGGGCTATTTCGCCCTGTGCCTCAACTGTTATCTTCTGGGTTAAGTCTCCATTGGCAATTGCGGTACCAACCTGGGCAATGTTTCTAACTTGAGTGGTGAGGTTATTTGCCATAGTATTGACGTTATCGGTCAGCTCTTTCCACGTCCCTGTTACTCCAGCCACCTGAGCCTGACCTCCGAGTTTACCCTCTGTACCTACTTCTCTGGCTACTCGGGTAACCTCGCCGCCGAAACTGTTAAGCAGTTCAACCATGCTGTTGTAAGAATCTGCTATTTCGCCGAAGATATCTTCACTTTGTCTTCGTAGTGTCCGCGTCAGATCCCCCCTCCGGACTGCTTCAAGTGCTTCCAACAACTCCCTTAGCTGCCGTTCCGCCGTTTCATTGAATCCGGTTTTTCTTTCGAGTATTGCTGTAGCCTCGCCCTCTCCATTTCCGCCAAACAAAGCTTTTTTGCCAGGTTTTCTTTCTGATGTGTCCATTATTAGTCTCCTTAACTCTTATTTTGGGCAAAGATTTTGCCGCCCTAATCCGTTTTCATTTCCTATTAATATTGATAACACAGCACCTCCTCTGCCAGGTCTTTATACCTCTGTCCGACGTCGGAAGGCGGAGCGTAATGAGATATTGGCATACCCTTCATTTGTGCCCAGTAAACCTTGCGGGAAAACGGTATGGTAAATACTTTCACATCGCCAATGCCGTTGTCCCCTAAGAATCTTTTCAGCAGCTTCTTTATCCCGTTGGTAGTCCGTTTATCCATAAAGGAATTTGAATATTCCCTCAAAAGCACCATTATCACATTGGTTTCAACACCAATTTCCTGCTGCAAATTGACCACAAGAGTCTTCAGGACTTCCAGGGTTTCGTAAGCAAATATCCCTGAATCCAGCGGTATGATTATGTTTTCAGAGGCAACGATTGCATTGGCGGTCAACAACATCGAGCCGGGCGGAACATCAATTAAGATATAGTCAAAATATCCTTCAATATATTCTAAGCTCTGCTTTAAAATTCCCGTGTTATTGATCTGACTTGCCAGCCGCATTTCAACAGTCATCAATTGCACAGATGATGGTGCAAGATAGACACCCGATTCTGTTTCTAAGATTATATCTCGCAGGCCCGCTTGGCTCAAAAACACATCATAGACTGAAGTCTCACAGCTATTTCTATCAATACCCAGGCCGGCAGTGGCATTTCCCTGCGGATCCAGGTCCACTACCAGAACTTTCTTTTCCATCTTTGCCAACCAGCCTGCGATATTCAGACACGATGTGGTTTTGCCCGTTCCGCCTTTGTGATGAACAAAAGCAATTTTTTTGACACTCGACTCTGATTCGTTATCATTTGTAAGGATATTTTTCACCTTTTTTCCTCATTTCAGACCACTAACTTAAAATTTTTGGAAAATCTGGTCTTCCCAGATTAGCTATCCACCCCGCACCTACACTTTGACAAGGTGCTTCCAACACCATTGGTCCTATAAAATCCCAATAGCTCTGCGCATAACTATACTTCAAGGCTTCTGTTATCCACCACAGTAGCTGTGAAGCATAACTCTTTTCTATATATATTATTATCGGCACAATTCTGTTTTTTATTGAGAAATAGACATCCATACACTGATTTTTATAGGAGTTTTACCTGTATCAAATCAGGGACATTTCCAGCAATAGTTTTTGAATTTATAGGCACTCCTGGCAAAGGGACTTGCACGCTCTGATTGCGGGTGTTGAGGCATGGTCATAGTCCTATAACAAAATACGGAAAAAGTCGCCTTTCGTCATCCAGTAAATGCAACTTAATACGCCCTTGAAATATGACGAAGAAATAAAAACAACGTGGATGTTCTCTGCTTAAAGGAAGGACTATAAAGAATTTGTGGTATTGAAAAATTGGGAGACCCTTTATGGGCTTGGAACAAAAAGACAACTCGTTTGAAAATACCACTACTAACATGCAGGCTGACAGTAGGCAGCCAATGTCCGCTCAGGGCAAAGCTGCTTCAGATGAAATGGCAGCAAGAGCCCTTGCTCAAAAGCACGGCGTTGATTTCATCAGGCTCTCAGAAGCCAACCTTTCTTCGCAGGTAGTTCGGCTTCTGCCACACTGGCTCGTTACACAGCACAATATCATCGCCGTAAAATTTGAAGAAGATACACTCTATGTTGCAATGACTAACCCTGTGGATTTACCCACGCTGGATCAGATAAATCTGGCAACAGGCTTCAATGTGAAGCCATTAGTAGCCACTGAAAGAGAGATAACAAAGGCCATCAACCAGCATTACGGTGCTGAGCAGATGACCAAACAGGACATGATTGACGCAAAATTCGATGCCGAACCTACGCTGGAAGATGATAAAAGAATTGAAGACCTGGCCACTTCGGACGATGCAGGTCAAGTCGTTCGGCTTGTTAATTCCATAATCAAAGACGCCATAGGCTCGCTTGCAAGTGATATTCATTTTGAGCCGTCCAACGATGAGATGGTTGTCCGGTTCAGGGTTGACGGCATTTTGCACGATTGTCTGACGGTTCCTCCTGCGGTAAGAAAAGAAGTCGTCTCTCGCCTGAAGGTCCTTGCCAAACTGGATATAACCGAAAAACGCAAGGCTCAGGACGGCCACATCAACCTCAATTACAAAGGAAATGATTACGACCTGCGTGTCTCGGTTGTGCCGAACATAGACGGCGAAAAAACGGTTCTGCGAATACTCGATAAAAACAGCACGTTAATCAACCTGACCACGTTGGGCATAGGCGCCGAAGACAGGGCTTTGGTCGAAAGTATTGTAAACAGGCCTTATGGAATGGTTCTTGTAACAGGACCCACCGGCAGCGGAAAGACGACAACTTTGTATGCTATGCTTCGCAGCCTCAATGCGATTGAGAAAAACATTATCACAATTGAAAATCCGGTTGAGTATCAACTTGATAGAATTAACCAGATACAAATTGACCCTGCCGGCGGCGAGACGTTTGCGGGGGCACTGCGGTCAATATTAAGACAAGACCCTGATATAATAATGCTCGGCGAAATAAGGGACCTGGAAACCGCAGAGATTGCTGTCCAGGCTTCTCTGACCGGCCACCTTGTCTTAAGCACATTACATACAAACGATGCTGTAACAGCTCTTATAAGGCTAAGAGAACTGGGTATTCCTTCGTTCCTTATATCATCGTGCAT
>CAZWME010000686.1:0-3459 GCA_964634515.1 uncultured Pirellulales bacterium
CGCATCTTCATTATGAGGTAAGGGTAAATGGGGTACCGGTAAATCCCAGAATGTTCTTACCTTGAAATAGTCAGTTTAAATTTAAAGAATTTTAATATTTTTAATTTTCAATAATATTTAAGATCACTATTTTTTGCCCGGAATCGTGGCTAATAAAAAGCAGTGAATATTTTTATCTGGCTTTGGGTATTTATTATTAGCATTAGAGGTTTTACTTAAACTACTTTTATGAGTTGCTATAAAACAGAAAGTAAAAGAGTCCATCAGTTGGTTCTGACTTGTTAATTTGGTGTCCAAATTTTAAGATTCATATTAGCTTAACTTTGTGACTTTAAATTATTATATTTGAAGTGTATATAACACATAAATTTGAGCTAACTGTAGATATAAGATAAAATATTTATTAAATCTGATCCTCTTATGTTTGAAAAATTAAAGAATTTTATGAGATTTTTAGAGAATTATAAATCAATAAGAGATGAAGTCTTTGCGATTTTTGCAAATGAACATTTGGAACCACTACAGGGAGACTTCGAGGGTTTGTATTTTGAGATTGTTCCTGCATTAAATAAAGGAAATCGCTGGAATTGTATTATAAAAATATCTGGTTCATTACAGGCAGTTTGGAATATAGAGACTAAAGCTGTTTACGAAATTCTTATAGAGTTAGGAATCTTAAAAATTAAACAAGCTCTTGATAAAGCAGATCCATTCCTGGAATTTATGTTTACCACTTATACAGCTAAAAAGTCATGGCAAGAAGAAAAAAGTGAATTATCTGCAGAATTAGAAAAAATACAAAAAAGAGAGCCTCTGACTAAAAAAAGCGAGAAGAAAAATATCACTGAAATCTATAGCCGAAATAAAGAGTTACGCTGGAAGATTCTAAAAGCATTTTATGAACTATCTGAAGGGAACAGTTGGAATTTTGTGATGCATCAAAATGTGGCAAAAGAATTAGAAATTGATCCAAAGAGCGGTATTATATTTGGGATCTATAAATTCTTAGAAGACAAAGGATTTTTAAAACCTGAAACAAATGTTGAATATTCCATAACCTCAGATGGCTTAGAGGAAGTTGAGCAAAGCTTTCCCACTCTTTTATCCAATGTCCAATTTCCCTCTTTCCAAGATGCACCATTAAATGTCCCTATTGATGAAATTGACTCATTTAATAAAGTAAAAAATATTCCTGTAGGTGAATTACAAAACTTAGTTCCACTTAATTATTCTGAAGAGCAAATTCAAAATTGGCTTGAAGATATAATTGGCGAACCCGAACATAAGAAAGATTGGGGAGGAGAAATAAATGACCTATTTACTACTAGAATATCAATAAATAACATAAGAAAAAATGCTGCCTTTCTTCTAAAAGGCCCGGGAAAAAATATCAAGACTTTAGAAATCTCTCATTGTGGAAAGAAAGGAGATCAAATTCAGCGTTTGTTTAAATCTCCTGCAGAACTTTTTATAATTCAATTTATTGGACCAATATCAGAGGCTGTAATTGAGGAGGCAAAAAGTAAAACTTTACTTCTTAGACATGAAGGAGTAAACGCTCAGTTCTGTATTCTTGATGGTTATGATACAGCAAGAATTTTAAAGGCTTATGGAAAAATTACTTAATGTCAATACGTCACATAAATGCAAAATTGGATTTAATTATTCCAATTTATATTTTAAGTCTATTATTTCAATAAATTTTTAGGAGTATAAAAATGACGTGGTTTATTTTTTCTTTGGGAGTAATATTAGTTTTTTTCTCTTTAGGTTTCTTTTTTAGTGCTTTGAAGATAAGATTTGAAAAAATGGACGTTAACCACATTAAAAAAATATGGCCAAGATATAGTTATGCGACACCTCAGCTCGTAGATAAAGTCCCTGATTATAAAAAATTTGCTGAATATATTAATTCTTATGTAGGTAAACTAAATAAAACTTCAACATGGTACAACATTGCCAGTGGGATTATTACTCTGATATCAGGTTTAGCTCTTCTCGTTACATGGTTTTTAGAATATTCCTAAAAAAACTATATAAATATATGAAATTAGAATTTAAATGCAAAGTTGAATCTAAAACCTATATAGGTAATTCTATATTAGAGACCACAATTAAAGATAAAGATTTTACTCTTATACCTGATGGAAAAGGTTTATTAAAGGAAATTATAATAAGAGTTAAAATTGAAAAACTTAATAGTATAATTTCAAAATTTTCCCCAAGCAGAACACCCGGCGGTAAGCATAATTTAACTATCAAATTAGACGAAAAAGTAACTGGTGAAATAACGGAGCTCCTTCAATATTTAGAAGCAAATATGTCTTTTTTAGGTAATTTAAAAAAGATATATTGGGAAGAACCAAAGTTAACTTTTATACCTGAAAATGATGAGGATAAAATCAATGTTAATATAATGAGCTTTACGGTACATAAAAAATATCCAGATATTGAGAAAGTATTAACTATGGATGCCTTCAGGAATATTGTGTCTGATAAGAAAAAGTACGAGTTTCTTACAATAGTTATGTCTTTTTTTAGAGAGGGATTAAGGGAGTTTAATTCTTTTCGGTATATTAATGCCTTTTATAATTTTTATTTTATAATAGAGGATTTATACGGGAAGGGGAAAACCAGAAATTATGCAATAGAAGAAGAATTCAAGAAAAATAAAACCTTTAGAGAATTTATTGATTGGATGATAACAGACCATATTAAAGGAAGACATAAAACTAGCATTGAGAAATTTTTATCAGAAGAGCATAAATCTTATAATATTGATGGTTTTATTGAATTAATTGTAAAAGTTAGAGGTAACTTGCATCACTTTTCAAGTAAAAGTTCTAAGCGTAAAGGCACCCCGCTTAACCAACAAGATTTTGGAAGCATGGCATTTTTATTATCGGGACTAGCTAATAGGAGCATATTACAAAAAATATACGAAAGGAATAAAGGTATCATATAAAAACAAAAATATTGTCTTTTCGATTTTTGCTATATAGTTCGCTTTATACTTGACACCCTAAGAATCCTGTCATATGTCATTTTTAATACTCGATTACAAATTGTTAAAAAAAGACTATAAATATTTCAATAACCATTAGCTGATTTTAAAATGAGGCACAAAATAAATAAATGAAAAAGGTAAACCTAGGTTTACCTTTTTTTATGTCCCGTATAATTAAGATTCCATTTATATATATTATTTTTTTAGCTCTTTGTTGGCTGTAAAAAGCAATATTATACGATTACAAAGCCTGTAGACTTTTCATATTTAACTTCCCGATAGATATATAGAAGAACCCGTCTTTTGTAAATTTAGTATTTTAATTTGCGATAAATTGCTTTTAGAAGTAGCGATTTAATAGTTTAAAATAATTATCTTACTTTCCCTATAACCTTAGATAGATTATTCCAAACTATAGTTAGATCATCCTCTATTTCTTTTAAATTATCCCC
>CAZWME010000687.1:0-1092 GCA_964634515.1 uncultured Pirellulales bacterium
AAACCTGAGTTTTGAATTCAACCCTGCCAACCTTGACGCCGTCATTCTATCCCATGCGCACATCGACCACAGCGGCAACCTGCCCAACCTGGTCAAGAGCGGCTATTCCGGCCCAATCTATGCCACACCAGCAACCCGCGACCTGGCGGATATCATGCTGAAGGACTCCGGTCATATCCATGAATATGACGTCATGTACGTTAATAAAAAGAGAAAAAAGAAGGGACTCCCCCCGGTTGAACCGCTCTACACCATGGCGGATGCCGCCAGGACGATCCCTTTATTCCAGCAGAGACCTTATGATCAGGCGTTCCAGCCCCTGCCGGGTGTGACCGCCCGGTTTATTGAGGCAGGACATATCCTCGGTTCTGCCGCTGTCCTCCTGGACCTGGAAGAGAACGGCAGGAAAGTCCGCCTGTGGTTTTCCGGCGACATCGGAAGGCCGGAAATGCCGCTGCTGCGCGATCCGATTCTGCCCACTGATTATGACATTGATTACCTGATGATGGAATGCACCTATGGCGACCGCCCGCATGATGATATCACCAAAGCCTTTGAGGAATTGAAAACGGTTGTCGGGAACACAATAGAACGAGGCGGCAAGGTCATCATCCCAGCATTCTCTGTCGGGCGCACACAAACCCTGGTTTACTGCCTGAACGAGTTTATGTCCGGCGGGGAACTGCCCAAAGTACCCGTCTATGTGGACAGCCCCCTGGCTGTCTCAGCCTCAGCTATTTATCGACGCCACCCGGAATGTTTTGACCAGGAAACCTGGGACTTCATCTCTCAATACCGTCATCCCGCCCTGGATTTCGATCAGCTCACCTATACGCATTCAGTGGAAGAATCCAAAGCTCTGAACGACCGAGAAGACCCTATGGTAATAATCAGCGCCTCCGGCATGGTTGAAGCCGGGCGGATCCTGCACCATGTCAAGAATAATATCGGCGATGAACGCAATACGATCCTGATCGTTTCCTGGCAGGCGCCCCACACTCTCGGACGCCACCTGGCTGAACGCCAACGTGAGGTGCGCATATTTGGGGAGACCTACTACCGCCGCGCTCAGGTGGAAACCATCAATGGTCT
>CAZWME010000687.1:1192-3459 GCA_964634515.1 uncultured Pirellulales bacterium
GCATATTTGGGGAGACCTACTACCGCCGCGCTCAGGTGGAAACCATCAATGGTCTATCATCCCACGCAGGTCAAGGTTTGCTGGTGGACTACGCGCGTTCGGTCGCCGGACGGGCGAAAGGGATTATCCTGGTCCATGGCGAAAAAGTGGCCGCCGATGCGCTCAGGGAAAAGCTGCAGAGTTATGAAGGCATCCCGCCGGTTCACTTCCCGGAGCTGATGGAGACCTTCGAACTTTAAGGCTACTCGTCTTCCCCTGGTGATTTCGAGTATAATGGATGCCTGCAAACTGGAGAGGTGCCAGAGTGGACGATTGGGACGGTCTCGAAAACCGTTGTAGCCTTATGGCTACCGAGGGTTCGAATCCCTCCCTCTCCGCTGATTACGTTTCAGAATAATTTGCACACGATTCCAAGTGATCTCATCGATTAACGGTCCGTGGGTATCCTTAACCACAATCCATTCATTTTGTGGTATCTTATAAATTGAATCCTTTACAGGGTTTGATTGTTTTTAAGAGAGACTGTTTTTGCGCTCAATTGCTTTTTCTAATATTTATGGAGGTTATACTTTGAAACGAATTTGTATGCTTTTCCTTACTGTTGTCATTGTTATGGCTCTTGTGTCCTGCAAGCCGGAAACAACCACACAAAATGACCCTGCAACTCCCACACCAGAACAGGTTGCAGTACCAACAAACACTCCTGCAGAAACCTCGGTGCCAACGCCTACAGATACTCCGGCTGAAGAGCCACCCGAAAACGAAAAACCATATGAAATATTTTATGAGGAAACATTTGAGGTTTTTGACCCCTTTACAGAAATCCTCAGCAATGATTTATTGGTTTCAATTGGTGCAGACGGATTTAGCGGTACAGACAAAGAAATTGCCGATCAGATTCTGCAGTGGCAAAACAACAACATGAAGTACATTGGTAATCCAATGGAAAAAGAGGATATCTCCCATCCCATGCGATGGAACACCTTTTTACCGGGCAT
Organism: uncultured Pirellulales bacterium; assembly: GCA_964634515.1. Lineage (GTDB taxonomy): Bacteria > Planctomycetota > Phycisphaerae > Sedimentisphaerales > Anaerobacaceae > NIOZ-UU13. The sequence continues at coordinate 2,191 of CAZWME010000687.1, forward strand.
TTTCCCTGTCAGCGAAATGATAGTAGAGCGTGTTTTACCTGACGGGAATATTTATGGATTGTGCTGGGATTATGCGGCAATTTACTGTTCTATCGCGACCACATATGGATTGGAAACCAGAGTCACGGCAGTAAAGCAGCTTATATCGGATATGAACCCAAACATAGACAAAAGCACAGCCAACGGACTATCCTATGAAGAATACGAAGCGTTGAACGTCAAGCTAAAAGAAAAAGGTGCGGACTTTACCTTTGATCAAATCTCAAGGATAGCAAAGGAAACATGGGCTCACTACAGAGCGGAAGTTTTTCTTGACGGTCAGTGGGTAGCTATGGACGGCTCAGGTCCCTTAGGGGAAGAGTTTAATGAGCTCGAGGAAGTAACATGGTATGAAGGTTATGACAACAAAACCTTGTATGAGGAAAATACTGCTGAATCTTTTTTGAACGGAGTATGCGAAGCTCTGAAAAACGCACCTGCAGACGGATACGTTGGTATAACCGATGATGCAGGCAATCCCAATAGAGCTGCAAACATACTGGACTTAAATACCGGAATGGGTTTGGCTCCGTATTTTGATGATGCTCAGGATGCTATCGACTTTTTGGAAGTAGCACCTGATATCGTCAATGAGCTATTAATGGAGGAAAGCGAAATAAAGGAAGAATTCGAATCTATGACCGGGGAACTGTTTTATGTTGTAGCTGACGCCTTAATATTTAATGCTTTTGAGGAACTTGATGCCGAAAACTATGTGAAATACTATAAGGCTCTGACAGGGGTAGATATGCCATTGGCTTACGCAAAAGCGATAACCGAAAACTAGATATTGTGTATATTTTGAATTAGCTTGGAATATAAAATCTTTTATAACTGCCAAAACCGTAACTTTTGTTGTGGTTTTGGCAGTTTTTTAGATGTTTTCAAAGGCGCCGAATTCACATTGACCCTACCCCACAGAAAAAGAGTTTGGCTAAACTACTCGCTTTTTGTTTTTTCATTTTAACCTATGAACCTACTTTAGGTGCCAGAGTGGACGATTGGGACGGTCTCGAAAACCGTTGTAGCCATAAGGCTACCGAGGGTTCGAATCCCTCCCTCTCCGCTATCTAAGAAAATAAAAGCAGTTGCTTAAGCAGTGTACAAGGAATATTTTTAAGGAATAAATTTTATCGATTCCCAATAAATTCAATTTTACCTTTTTTCCCGTACAATTGCCTCTTGCCAGCTGTCAGGATACTTTTCTTTCATATACGCGGCAAAATCTGA
>CAZWME010000688.1:0-3457 GCA_964634515.1 uncultured Pirellulales bacterium
TGAAATGATCGGTTTGGCTGAGCCCTATAAATTCTGCATTTACCCGACCTCCACATACTGAATATGGTGTTTTTATCTCATATAATACGTGCTTGTCTGAAACTTCATTAGTATCTGCTTTGATTCGTTTGTTCGTAAGCACCGGTTCGTAAATCCACTTTGAGGTTCCCCAGAATCGACGATCCCGTTTATTCCCGCTGTCATCGGATGCAAATTTTCCGCAATTGTCCCAGCGGTAAACAATACTCTCGCCGGGCCTGAGATTGAATTCTATACGATGTCCCGATACCGCACGAAAAGTCGAGCCATCGTCCCGGCCGAACAGCGAAGCGGCTTTTTCGCCGATTCGCCATCCTTTGAAAATGGGGCCATACGAATGCTCTCGTTTGGCAAGGTAATGATCGCGTGCGATAGCATCTCCGCTAACAGGAAGTTCGTTTTCCAGGTCGAGGTAGTAAGTGTTTTCATCGATGTCCAAAAACTGATATCCATTGGATAGAATCGCTTCACACATCATATGACCATGGAGTGTACGTACCGAAGGATTCCTGCCGTATCTCTTTTCGTTCAATCCTGCATGATAAAAGAGTGAGCAGCCTACATACCCTGAGTCATCGCACAATCCGGCGCCGAATACATTCAGCATCTTCACCGGATCATGCAGTTCATTATCGGTAAATATGGGATCATCGTGATGCCGATAATTGCGAACGAAGTCATAAATGAAGAGCGCCCTTTCCTGATCATCCTTAGCATCAGCAAGTATCTCATTGAGCAGCTCCTCCATGCACCACCAACGATGCTTGTCATTGCTGATTATTCGTGGATTCTTTACCGTTGTATTACCCGTATTTGCAAGAGTGAGTGAGACATTATTCTGAAACGCGATACTGAACGTTTCGTATGACCGCGTTGTTGTGTTATCCATATCGACAGTACCACCGACATTGATTGAATATTCGGTCCGGCTGGAACGAATCTTCTGAGTGTGTGACCTCTGAAGTATGGGTTCAAATGCGGAGAAGGTCTCATTACTGCGGCTAACGGAAGTGCAGGTCAATAACAACAGAATTAATGTTGTATCGTGGATAAGAGATTTCATCTATCCTCACCGAAATATGGCTGAAACCAATCTAACGATTACTTTACAAGCTCTAATAAATAGGGACCGACTTTTCGACAGGGACGACGGCCGTCGCACCGGCAGTTTAACAAAGGCTGTCTATCCTATATCGCCCTTTACCGCTATGCCTTTATAGTACCTTAGTCTGTCCGGGCATCGCAATCGGGTAGTTGCCATTGGCATCCGGCATGACCGGCGGATCGGAGTCCATTGTGTAATGGTCAAGGCCCGGGGCCAGCACAAGGTCGGAAGCCATCGCCTCTTCCCATGTGACTGTCTTGCCCGACTCGGCGGCCATTCGCCCGAGGATACCTGTCATAGCGGCGTAAGCAGAACGCTCGGTCTCATTATATGGTTTGTTCTTGCGAATAGCCTCGAAAAGCAGATCGTGTTCGTTTTGATACCCATCACAGCGTGGCCCTTTATACTGCCATATCCGGTTCTCGGACGTTTGCTTATGACCTTTGAAAATTTGCGGTAGAGGAATCCCTTCGCCGAGAACGGCCGAGCCTGTTGTGCCATGTATCACATCGCCGAAAAATCCCCAGCAGTTGTCCATGTGCCTTCCCTGGGCGAGCAGTCGTGTACCGTCAGGAAAACTGTATTCCACTGAATAGTGATCGAACAACTGGTCGGGTTTGGTCCGAACTTGTCGGCCTCCCTGGCCCTGAGCCGATACCGGCCAGGCGTCTTTGCACCAGCAGCATACATCGAGGTTGTGAATCAGCCAGTCCAGGATAAAGCTGCCGTTTACCCAGGTAAAGCTGGAGTAGTTGCGGATCTGGTGGGCCATCTCGTTCATGCCGGGAGATTTTGGACTGAATCCAACCGGGGCGTGCTCACGATAGGCCCAACAGGTAATAATATCACCGATCATGCCATCGTGTAGGTGTTGGACTGCCTGTTCCAGTGGTTTGTAGTGACGACTCATCAAACCACCGGCGATTTTGAGATTCTTCGCTTTGGCTTTCCTTCCGGCTTTGAGCACACGGCGAATGCCCGGAGCATCTACCGCGAACGATTTCTCCATGAACACATTGCAGCCTTTGGCCACAGCGTATTCCAGATGGAGTGGGCGAAATGCCGGAGGTGTGGCAAGTATGACGACCCCGCCAGGCGCGACGGTATCAATGGCTTTTTTGTAGGCATCCATACCGAGCAACTGTCGATGTCGAGGCACAATGACCTGCTGAGCGAATTGTCTGTAAAGATTCTTAAGGCTGCTCTGCAACCGATTGCCAAACACATCTGCCGCTGCGACCAGTTGAGTCGGCCCCTTGGTTGAAAGGGCGTTGGCCGCTGCGCCGGTCCCGCGCCCACCGCAGCCTACCAGGGCGATTTTGATTGTGTTCTTTTCACCGGCATAGCTCCGAACTCCGATAGCACTCGCCAGGGCTGCTCCAGCCAGGGTTCCTGAAGTGTGCTTGAGGAATTTTCGGCGGGAGACGGAAGATTTCTGACTCTTATTTTGCGTGTTCATGAAACGCTCCTTTCATTGTGTCTGTTGGGCAATGATATTCATAAATCCTGCTACATTTTGCAATAATAACAAAAAAGTGCAAGGAAAAATTTCCTTCTAAATCACCTGTCCTCTGTCTGATGGAATATGGTTATCTCCACTATTGCAGGGCATGTCGCTTTAGTTAAATCGGCATCACTTGCCAACGCAGTATAATCGGCGAGTCGTACGTATGAACAACTGGCCATATGCGGCGCTGATAGAAGCGCGCACAACTTCTCGACCGCTGGGTTCGTCCATGTTAATGAAGTTGATGACCTCGCCATTCGCTGCATTAATCACGGCAACTTCTCCGGCGTGATTTATTATGTAAATTTTTCCATCCGCGGCAAGCGGTGAAGCTTCATATTTCGCTCTGCCCGGTGTCTGAATAGTCCACTTAATTTTGCCCGTGCGCGGTTCAACACGCGACAGATGCTTTCCGATGTCGTTGAGGACGGAGAAATCACCGTCATAGTAGGCTGGTGTTGGTACGTCGGCTGATCTTTCTTTCTCTTTGTTTTCACTGGCCCAAACGATGGCACTTTCATCGAGGACACCCTCACGGTTGGGCTGGATGGCATAAATGGGGCTGCCTTTGGGTGCGCAGGCGAGAATGACGCCATTACCTGAAATCGGAGAAGGAACATGTCGCCAATGTGTGGTGCGTCTGGGATTCCAGGTGCCCCATCGCCATAATTCTTTACCTGTTTCAAGATCATGCCCAGTCAACGCATCACCACCAATAACCAACAGTTGTTGTTTCCCATTAACAGAAAAAGGGTTCATCCGAGAAATGGGTAGGTGGGGTTGCATAAAAAAGGACATGGCCTTAC
>CAZWME010000689.1:0-3450 GCA_964634515.1 uncultured Pirellulales bacterium
CGGCCAACTTCCTTATCATTGATGATATGGAGAGCTACAATGACATTAATGAAGGCGAGGAAGGCAGTAACAGGATTTATAACGCCTGGGTAGATGGCTACGACGATCTGACAAACGGTTCTCAGACTGGTCATTTGGATGCTCCATTTTACGAAGAGAGTATCGTTCACAGCGGTAATAAGTCGATGCCGCTTTACTATGACAATGCTGTCGGCAAATCAGAGGCAACTTATGTCTTGACTTCCAATCGTGACTGGACGGTGAACGGTGTTAACACACTGACGATTTGGTTTAGAGGTGATTTTGGTAACACCGCAGAGACTTTGTACGTTGCTCTCAATGGCAACGCGAGAGTCGATAATGATAACCCTGATGCAGCGCTGACAGGTTCCTGGACGCAATGGAATATCTCCTTGCAGGCATTTGCCGACCAGGGCGTCAACCTTACTAATGTCAATTCGATTACTCTCGGCCTTAGCTCGGTTACTGGAGGTACAGGTATGATGTACTTTGACGATATTCGTTTGTATCCACCAGCAGAATAAACTTCGGATTAACCGTTAAATAACTTGGTGTTGTAGAATTGTATACTTGGGGCTTATACTGATTGATTCGGTATGAGCCCCTTGATTTTTCAATAATAACATCAAAGAAGTGACATCATCGATACATTTCTTTCTCACCGTTTACTTAATTAAGGCATCTCGAGATGGAAAGGTAACGCATTTTCTTATAGCGCGACACAAAAGGCAAATACCTTCAGAGGTGTAAGTTCTTTTTGATACCGATTGTGGGGTGTATGTTGTAGTAGGATTGGACAAGGGCAAATTCTCGTCCCAATTGTAGGAATTGCGGATGCGTATCAATTGTTGCCGAACAGAATTGGCTTGAGCACCTCGTAGAACGCATCGGCCTGACGTGCAAAACCAAGGTCGGTGGGATGAGAGCCGTCTACTGTCGCCAAGTTATCACTGTCGTCACCTAAAAGCCGGTTCCCAGACAGATAGTGGAGGTGCTTGATTCCCTCGGATTTGAGGCGAGAGTAGATGCGGTGCAGCTCTCGGCGGTTTTCCATGTTTCGTTGTCGGCGCGATGGGATAAAGAAGGCATCGGAATATGTCCTGTCTTCAACCAGAAGTATAGGTGTCTCGGGATGCTCCTCTCTGAGTCTTTTTACAAATGGAGCCACCCGCTCGGCGACCATTTGTCCATTCATATTCGGCAGGCAGTCAAGAACATAAACCGACGGGTTGAGTTCGGCAAGAAGGTCCGCCATCTCGGGCTCCATGCGACCATTTCCCGAGAAACCAAGATTGATTACAGGGTAGTGGAACCGTCGTCCCAGGATTGCGGTGTGAACCATGCCTGTGCGCGAGGCACATCCGCCCTGGGTGATAGAAGTACCATAGAAAACGATTGGCTTGCGGTCTTTGGGATAAGGAGCCGCCTTCCGAAACGCTGAGCCTTCGGGAACACCAATCTCAACCGATAAGACGCCATTATAAAGTGGAAGGTATAGAAAGTATTCTCGCGTACCCTCCGGAATATCCTTCACGAGAATCACCGAGTTGACTGGGAAATGTGTGGGTCTTCCCACGGCAAGCCATTTCCATTTCCCACTCGTGTCTTTCACGTAAAGATCCAAGCCACTGACGCCGGTGGCCGGCATATGCGGCATCGCAAGACTCTTCGATCGGAGTTCCCATCGTGCCTGGATTTCATTGGCGTCAGTAACAAAACGTACGCACATTCCTGCCGAATGGCGACTCAAGTTCCAAACAGGCTCACGCACAATAGCTTCGGCCTTGGCGGGCAAACGGTCGTAGAAGCTATTCGTGTCTGTCCAGCCCTTTCCCTCTACATAGAGATGGTAACTGTCATACCACGAAAGCGTATCTGTCCGCTCTACTGAGGGATCGGCACTGTCGGCTGCGGCTGCCGGGGGGAGAGTGTAAATCAGAAATAGAAGGACGGTTCCTGAGTAAGCAATCATATGAGCCATAGTAGTAGATCTCCTTGAGATTATGACGATATCACTGTAGAGCGTTAGAGTTTTTGGACACAAAGTTACATATAATCATGCTACTTTTTGAGGAGGATTGCAAGCATCCCTTTGGGCCTGTAATAGCCTCTGATATCGTTCGACTTCTTCTATATTAAAATATTTGTTGTAACACACCAACCTTAATATGGCTGGGATACCTTTTAGATCGATACACCCGATTGGTGACTTTGATGAAATCGCCTTCATCCGCTTCAAAAATATTCGGCACGTATTTCTGTGGATTACGATCGATAAATGGGAACCATGTGCTTTGCACGTGTATCATAATCCGATGCCCTCGCTTAAACGTATGCAAAACATCCCACAATTCAAATGAAATCTTGGCAACCTCATTGGATTTGAAAGGCTTGGGCTTCCCATAACTTTCACGGAAACGCCCGCGAAACGCTTCGGTTCGAATCAAGGTCTGTTGAGCAGATTTTTCCTCCAAATTGTCAGGATAGGCATCGATCAACTTTACTATCCAATCCGAATCCGTTCCAGTAGTGGAAACAAAGAGATTTGCCTGGATGGTTCCCGCTAACGTGACATCCTCTTCAAGAATGTCTGTTTGATACACCAATACATCCGGCCTCCGAGAAGCAAATCGCTGGTCTTCTGAATAAAACGTGTTATTGATCCACCTCGAATTGTCTCTTGTATGAGGAACCGGTTTGTTTGGATCGCTGATATAGGAATCATAGGCATCAGAGTCTTCTTTGGGTTTATTAAATGATAACTTGCTGTCTTTGTGGAAATAGAAACTTGTCTTCTCGGCGGATGCCGGCGGCCATTGGTCAAATCGTCGCCAGCGGTTAGCTCCGGTTTCAAATATCAAGGCTTCCGGCAGGTTCAATTCACTTTCTTCATCTTTCAAAAAGTGCTTGAAGAAATGCAAATCAACATTCTTTTGATAGTATTCCGAGGTAGCAAAACCAAAATCCGTATCTCCCAACTCGCTGCCTTTACTGCCGAGCCAACCTCCGTGATACCAGGGTCCCATGACCAATATATTGAATGTATCAGGGTTCTGTTTCTCAATCATTTGGTAAGTATTCAACGGTCCAAACAAATCTTCCCGGTCGTACCAACCACCGACAACCATTACCGCCGCTTTGATATTCTTCAGATGAGGAAGGATATTACGTTTTTGCCAGAACTTATCGTAATTGGGGTGGCGTGTAACATAGTTCCAGAATTTGGATTTCTTTTTGAAATATGATTTATTCACATTTTTCAACGGTCCCACATCCATGAAGAATTTGTACGCGTCTGTAGTTTCAATCTCATAGATAGGATCTGACCATTCATCGATAAGCCCTTTACGCCTTTGCGGTACACGATTCAGAAACCCAAACCAATGATTCAACAGAAAGGCCCCGTGATGGTAAACATCATCCCAATAA
>CAZWME010000690.1:0-3447 GCA_964634515.1 uncultured Pirellulales bacterium
GACTGGTTCATCCGGTAATGTTTGATGATTTGCAACGCCAGCTCCGATTCGCCTTGCTTGCTCCCAAAGTCGAACATCCAGTGATTACCATCCACAATCTTCCATCGCCTATTGATCTTTTTGACCTCAGTTGTACGAGGATTGAAAAAGACGCAGTCCTCCTTCGGCGGCGTGTCTCCACGTGTAAGATAGGAAAAGCTCGGATCAGGCCTACCTACGAAGCATGAACGCGTGAAGCCGTACTTCTTAATGAACCGCAATGCCAGTTCCGCTTCGTTTTGCTTGTTCTCAAAATCGAACAGCATGTGGCTGCCATCCACGATCTTCCATCGTCCGTTGATCTTTTTGACCTCAGTTGTACGAGGATTGAACGAAACGTAGTCCTCACCTGGGTAGCTCCCCTGTGGCGCACGGTCGGAGACCAACATGTACTGGAAGGAAGGATCAGGCCGGCCCACAAAGCACGACTTGTTCATCCGGTAGTGTTTGATGATCTGTAACGCCAGTTCCGCTTCGCCTTGCTTGCTCCCAAAGTCGAATACCCAGTGGCTGCCATCCACAATCTTCCATCGCCCATTGATCTGTTTGACCTCGGCCCGCTGCGGATTGAACGAGACGCAGTCCTCCTCAACCGGTTTAGATACACTATACTCATCTATCTTCTGATTGTTGGTTTCTTTCGACTCACGTACCTCATTTTTAAAGTCTGCCGTAGCCGTGTTGCGATAGCGCTGAGCTACGGATAGAATCTCTCGCCGTTGAACAGTGTGCCTTCCACCTGCTTTTAACAATGGTATGGAGTATGTCTTTGGAAAGGTCTCCCCTCCCACCTTTATTGCCAAAGTTGAGCGACCTGCTGTTCGACCCCCTACGTTCCTCACCACCGCCGTAAAGGTGATTGTATCCACCGTCGTTGGATTCACAGGGGAGTGTGTCAGACTCTCGATTATCATGTCTGGGAGCTTTATAGAAACACGTTCCCCTCTTGAGTCGTCTGTGAATCCAAATAATGCAAGACTTAATGAGGCCATCATGATGAATTTAAGTAGTTTTTCGGGTTTCATTTCAATTCTCCTTTCAAATATTATTAGTATTTACAGTGCACACTGCGCGCACTTTTACCAGCATATGCTTATTATTACAAAATCCTGCTGATGGAACTCCATCTGAAATATCTCCTCTTTTATAAAACTAAGAGGCGCTAGCGTTTATTCAGAATAGAATATCAAGTGTTGAAATTACCTATCTTCGCTCTTCTATCTTGTAAAAGTTTGTCCGTTTGAGACAAGTATGTCAACAAAAATTTCCTAAAAATAAAAATATTTTACAGGAACAGTGAGTCAGATGTGAAAATAGGTAAAATACAGTAGCATGTCCGTATTGGAAGTTACCTTTATTTCGTAAGCGGTCGTATGCGGATGTTTCGGACATCCCCTCCTGTTTGCCAGGTTGCAATTCCGAGGTGTTGGGATATGTCAACCAACCTCAGGTCGGATATTCAAATTTTAAACCAGCCTTTATATTGATAAATATATATTACTTGGCGGCCTGTTTTAGAATCCAATCGGATATCATATTTAATACAATGGGAGATATAGTTTCTTCAATCCTTGCATACTCGGACGGCGAACCGGTCTTTGCCGTCTGGAAAAGATGATTTTGATGTTCTTCAAGCTGTCCATAATTGTGCCCCTTTCAAATAGGTTAATAGAAAAATCCTTATTTAAACGAGCACAATTATGACAACCAAGTATTACCCTTTTATTACGATTTTGTACCTTTTTTTGTTATTTATTTTGACACATTGCAGAATGGAAACCCGAAAAGTATGTGCATTTGTAAGCCGGAAGGGATTAGCTTATTCTTCGAGTGGTCGTATGCGGATATTTCGGACAGCTCCGCCTGTTTGCCATGTTGCGATACCGAGCGGTTGCGAGAGGTCCACTTCGGCACGTATGTCTATTTTTCGGCCTGTTATTTCTATGTTTACAATCTCTTCATCGTCGAGCCATGCCTGAATCTTGTCAGGCCTGACTTGCAATCGGACGCGATACCATTTATTGTCCTCAAACGAGGTAAAAGTTGAGGTCTCGTTGTTGGCAGCATCATAGTAGTCGATATTAGACAGGCCGCAGAGACCGCCTCCCCAGCCGCCAAGGATTAATGAGCATGGATTTTCGGCAACGGGAAATGTAAGGCCACAGAAAAAGTCGCTTCCGCTGATGCGCATAGCTTCGAGCGTTATTTCATAGTTCATTCGAATCAGCGGGCCTTTCCAGTTAATGCCGGTCAAATCGTTGCCCATTTCCATATAAATTGCGCCGTCTTTGACATAAACTTTGCCCTGTCCGCCGAAATCGGTAATTGCCCACTGTCCGAGTGACTTTCCGTCGAAAAGACTCATTTCCGTTTTTATTTCCTCCGAGGCATTCGGTTCGGTCTTTGGCAGTTCCTGAGAGACGCCGGGTTCGGCCGTGTCCTGCTCCTGAGAGGCATCGGGTTCGTTGGGCGAGGTTGGGGTCGATGTGGTTTTGCGGCAACATACCCCCAAAGTAACGGCAAGTAGCAGAAATACAGTACAAAACAATTTTGGCAGTGAGGTGGGTCTTATAAAATATGCATAATGAAACAAGTTCTCCTTGGTAATAGGATGTCTGTTATCCATAGTATTTCTCCTTTATGAAATATGCGTTGGGTAAAATTACTTAAAAACTGATTATACAACAGATATTTGCACAAAGTAACCAGTTTTTCAGTATAATAATTATGGAAAACATGAAACAACATGGTTTTATATGACGATAAGATGTGTTGAGGTAGATACTTAACGTTTGGGAGTAAGGTGGGTTTTCACAACATTAAACATTGTTAAAGCCAGGGAAACAACAGATGAAGAAGATTTATTCAGTAATAATTTGCATTTTAATATTTTCGCCGATGGCCTTTGCACGCCGGGGCGAACCTTTGGCTAATGATAGAAAGTCGGGTTTATATGCAAGGTCGATTGAACAAGTCCTTCGGCTAAGAGAAAACGAGGTAGATTTAGCCACCGCTGCTTTAATTGTTTCTGAGCACTGGAGCGATATGGTATATGGCAGAAGATACATTGAAACGCTTGACGATATGGCTCTGGAGATTCGCGATAGACTCAGACGCAGAAGGCTGAAGGCGGACTATCGATCAATTCCTGTAATAAACGAGTATTTGTTTTCGGAGCTGGGATTCAAATCGATTTCAGAGGCAAGTGACCCTCATGATTTGTTTTTACATACTGTTCTGGATAAAAAGGCCGGGTATTGCCTGAGTTTGTCCATTCTTTATTTATCATTAGGCGAGCGGCTTGGACTTCCCCTTTACGGTGTGGTTGTACCGGGACACTTTTTCGTCAGGTACGACGACAATCAAATGCGTTTTAATATTGAAACTACAAGCAAGGGCGGCAGTGCT
>CAZWME010000691.1:0-3435 GCA_964634515.1 uncultured Pirellulales bacterium
CAATTACTCGAGGCATTTTCTTTCACAGTATATTAAAGATTTTTCACAATAGCATTGGTTATTTCAACGGTTCCTGCCGAGCCGCCCAGGTCAACTGGAAGGACTCCCTGCTCAACGGTTTTCTCTATGGCCTGCACAATACTCTGGGCTGCTTCTTTTTGATCCAAATGTTCGAGCATTAAACCGCCGGACCAGACAACGCCTATCGGGTTGGCAATTCCCTGCCCGGCAATATCCGGCGCCGAACCATGGATTGGCTCGAACATCGAGGGATAAATCTTTTCCGGATTGATATTGCCGCTCGGTCCCAGGCCCAGGCTTCCCATTATCGCACCACCGATATCACTCAGGATATCCCCGATAAAATTGGTCGTTACGATAACATCGAACTTCTCCGGGCCAAGCACAAAAGTCGCCGATGCGTTATCAACGTACATCTTGCGATATTCCACATCCGGATAGCCTGCGCTTACCTGCTCGATAATCCTGTCCCAATAGGCCAGACTGTGAATCAAAGTATTAGACTTCGTTACATTCGTTAGTTGTTTCCGGCGTCGTTGGGCAAGTTGAAATGAATAATGGGCAATTCGTTCAATTCCTTTGCGAGTAAATATACTCGTGTCAGTCGCCATCCCCTCGGCAAATTCCTGCCGGATGAAACCACCGGACTGAACAAACTCTCCTTCTGTATTCTCACGAACAACTACGAAGTCAATGTCCTTCGGTGTTTTATTGCGAAGCGGCCCGTCAATACCGGGCAGAAGCCTTGCGGGACGGTAGTTGACATACTGGTCGAAACCGGTCCGAATCCTGAAAGTGAAAAGTTTTGCCGGAAGGGTGTCATCGACATCCGGCAGGCCCACCGCTCCGAAGTAGATTGCATCGAATCCCTTTAGTACCTGCAGTGCGTCTTCAGGCATGAATGTTCCGGTCTTTTTATAGTGACCTGCCCCATAAGGAAATTCTTCATACTCAAGCTGAAAGCCGAATCTCTCGGCTACTGCGTTAAGCACATTAACACCGGCCGGCACTATCTCCAGACCGATACCATCACCTGGAACTACAGCGATTTTGTATTTATTCGTATTACTCATAAGTTTTGACTCAATTACGTTTATATGCTTCCAATAGTATTATGTGTTAAACGGATAGATATGCTGAAAGCATAGCAGAAATAGAATTTCTGCTGGATTATAGACCTTCATCAGCAATATACAAGCTAAAAACCGGACGCACCGGCTATTAGTAGAATAGCAGGGCACACATTTCTGTTCATATTACCTGAGGAGTATTTCCGAAGGGCCGGGCCCTGCTGGGCGGTTCATTTGTCGGTTTACCGTCATTATCCACTTGTCGAATTCGAAGCCGTCTTCCCGCATGGAGAACTCGATAGTATGCAGGCCGGGATTATCGATATCCAGAAATATCTTATACGGCTCGCCACAATGCTGCTTTGCTGTTCGCTGCTTGCTTTCCCATTGCCATGAATTCTTGCCTTCGCACCATTGCAGTCGTTGGCCGGATTCGGGCCACTTGCCGTCGAGGCCTACATGGATGCCGTTGTCCTCACTGCCGGTGGAATAAGTCCGGACCCATACGTAATATCGCCCCGGCGTATTGAAATGAACAGGATACACCAGTACCCCCATCTTGCCTGGTTCGTTGGAGAAGTTTTCGCCGTGAATGAGTTTGTTACTGTGGTTTCGTCTCGTATCCGGCAATATTTCAACATAAGCACCGCCGCTGGCTGAAGCATGGTGGCTTTCATCACCATCGGGAGTCGCATGCGGTTTCTTTGCAGCCGAAGTAATGTACCATTTTCTTTTTTCTGCCAGCATTTGTACTGCAAAATGCTCAGCTTCAACAGCAACGAGGCTGTTATTTTCTTCGAAGATTTTGGTATCTGCATCGAGAATGCCTAACACATCGCGCTTGCGGGTTTTTACTGGCTTTGCCTCTGCACGGGATTTGGTGGCTCCGGTCGGGACAAAAGCCAGCGTGGTCCATCGGCCGCGAGAATAAGCCTTACGACTGCCTTGTTTGGCTAAGCTGTTTGTGGCGGAATTGAATTCAATCCTTATCTTTGCCCCTTTTTTCACCGGGACATTGTTCCATGTCTTTGGCGTAGGCTTGTAGTCCTGAGAGGTTTTGGGATTTGTAAACCGACCAACGAGCTTGCCGGCGATAAAGAGTTTATAAGTGGACTCGCCGTCGGTCTCGGCCAAGGTGGTCAGGGTGACATTATAAGTTCCTGACTTACCGGTGAATACGGTCTCGGCGGCGGAAAATTTATCTCTATAATCATCAGGATCGATAGCCAGGGCATCGTGACCATTGTCCTTATAGGCAGGCACAAAACCGTCTGCCGTATTTATCTTAAAGTTCTGAATAGATTTTAAGACAACCGTTCCTTCCGGGGTAGGTTTTGCCGGAGCAGCAGGGGACTGCTTCGAAGCAAGATTCAGCTTTCCTGAGCCGCGTATTGCGAGCAGCCAGTCGTTTTTGTCCGGTGCAGTGACTTCCATCTTTCGCCCGGTCTTAACTGAACCGGTATTTAAGAGGCCGTTTAGACCGTCACCCGTTCGCGGATTAAACCATCCATAACTGAAATTACCGGCAGCCGCATTAAGCTGGACTTTTCCACCATGCTTTAGATAGACCAGATATATCCGGCCGGGCTTGCAAAGGACGTAGTCTTCGGTATTAGCGGTCAGTTCATCTTCGCACTTCATTTCCCAAAAAGGAATCTCATACTTTTTGAAGAATTCCAGTGCGTAGCGGCATTGGTTCCACACCTTCTCACGCGTTCTATAGTCCTGACAGGTAAGGTCGCTGTGCGGATGCTTATAACCGAAGTACCACTCAACGCCCGCACCGCCTGCCATGATATTACCCCACAGAGCATTTTTACGTGCGTTGTCACGGGTTGGATCTTCAGCATCTGTGATAAGGCCGTGACTTGCGTCACCCGGCTCGTCGCAGGCAACGACCCAGGGCTTACCCGCCGCCACTGATCGGTCGATATAGTCACGCGTTCGTCTATGCACCTGGCTGAAATCAGGCTTGCTTGTCTGAAGAGAAAAGCCTGTCAGTTTCGATGCATCGCCCAACAGGTCATAGTGTGGGTCGTTCATGTTGTGAATTACAATATGGTGTTTATAAGGGTCAGTGGTCCATAAGTAGTTCGCCCAGGCGACCTTCTGCTCTGTCGTGGCATCATTGATTTCTTCACCGAGGTTCCAGTTGAGTGCCAGATGATGGCTGAACCTTGCAATAAGCTCACGGTAATAAAGCTTGCGCTGCGGGCCCAGGTCACCCTTATCCAGCAGTAATTCGTTCTCGGTTTCCATTGTCTTGAAGTGCAGGTACATACCTAGCTTATCTGCATGTTCGAAGATAATCTCCCACTGGTCGAGCCGCGAGACATCCATTCGC
>CAZWME010000692.1:0-3429 GCA_964634515.1 uncultured Pirellulales bacterium
AGCATGCCTAAATGAGAGAGCTATATTACGTCTACTCGACCAAGATGTCACCTGGAAATTGTGGTGTTTTTCAGTTCCTGAAAGAGGTGGCTTTTCGAAGAATTCTGGCATTTTGCAAAGTACGAAAATGGGGTCATTTTGGGTAATTTGTGAGTGGCTCTGTGCACTATAATTAGCTGTTAGGGCTGGACTATTGGAAATATTCACTTGATCAGAAGGTAGTTAATATGATATATATTTGTTTAGATGTATGTTCTTTAGCTTCTAAGCTATTTTGTTTATCGTTTTTCGATAGCGGGATCATTATAAAGCAAAGTACAGAGTTTTAACCACTTCGTGCTTCGCAAGTGGTTTTTTTCGTTTTAAATAACAACTAAATAAGGGTCTTGTAATGGAAGGAGGCAGCAACGAATCGTAATATATTTTGGGTTTTCAATTTCCAATCCAGGTAAAACGGTTCCTTGATGCCTATCGAAAACAAAATATGCCTAAAGTATAATTCATGATTTAATTCAGTTAGTAAGAAAACTATTATGTACAGTAAATTTTTGAATATAGTCGTAATCGTGTCCTCCTTTCTATTTAGTTCGATTACAAGTGTAGCTCCCGCTGATTTCACCAAACCAGGAGATATAGTCCATGGTGTTCCAAACGATTCAGATTGGCCAGGTAACGAAGCACCTCCTCTGGCAATTGATGATAACACCGCGACAAAGTATCTGCATTTCAAAGGAGATTTTGAGCCTAATCCCGGGACAGGTGGTGCTGGTTTCCGAGTTACACCATCAAGTAGCCAAAGGATTGTTACTGGACTAACTTTCACTACAGCTAATGACGCCCCGGGCCGTGATCCAATTGCATTTGAACTCTATGGTTCTAATATCAGTATAGACGGACCTTATGTGCTGATTGCCAGTGGCGATATCGTCGATTTCAGGCAGGTGGCAGAATGGCCGCGTTACACAATAAATGAAACAGAGATTAGATTTGATAATGACATACCATACGATCACTTTCAAATTTTATTCACGGCTATTAGAGGCCCGGTAGGTGGATCTGTGAACAGTATGCAGATCTCCGAAGTTGAACTATTAGGGATGACACTGAGCGCCTACAATCCAATCCCAACTAATGGTGAATATCATGAGGACACATGGGCAAATCTTGTCTGGGCACCTGGAGATACGACGGCTTCACATGATGTATATTTCGGTGATAATTTTGACGATGTGAATGTCGGCGCCGGAGGCACGTTCCAGGGCAACCAAGTTCACTCATCTTTTATTGTCGGCTTTCTCGGATTTCTTTTACCAGATGGTCTTGTGTCGGGAAAGACTTATTATTGGCGCATAGATGAGGTTGAGATTGACGGCACTACAACACACAAAGGTGCTGTCTGGAGCTTCACTATTCCACCTAAAATTGCTTATGAGCCCACCCCGGCTGATGGCACCAAGTTTGTTGACCTGAATGTGGATCTTAGCTGGATGCCAGGCGTCACTGCGAAATTGCACACCGTGTATTTCGGCGACAATTTTGACGATGTCAATGATGTTACAGGAGGAATCCCCCAGTCAGCAACAATCTATGCTCTCGATACCCTTGAGTCGGATAAGACTTACTTTTGGCGGATCGATGAGATTGATGCCGTCACAACACATAAAGGCAACGTCTGGAGCTTTAAAACACTACCTACTGTCCCCTTAACTGATCTCAGCCTTATCGGCTTGTGGAATTTTGATGATGGTTATGGTACTGTTGCCCTCGATAATTCCGGCTACGGCAATCATGGCACCTTTGTCGGCGATCCACAGTGGGTAGCCGGGTATAATGGGGATGCCTTGGAATTCGATGGCTCTGGCGATTGTCTCGATTGCGGAAACAATCCCAGCCTGAAGATTTCAGGTGCAGTCTCGATCACGGCTTGGATCAAAGTCAGTAATCTGGGTATTGATCACAAGATTGGGGGCAACCAGAATGGAACCAATGGTGGTTATAAGATGGGTATATTCAGTAACAATAGGGTCGAATTTGAAATTAGATCTTCCAGTAACTCGGCCACTCTCAACAGAAATGTTAGTGGCGGAACAGAAATCATGGAGGATGTTTGGTACCATGTTGCTGGTGTCTATTCTCAAGGGGATGGCTATATCAGGACCTATGTTAATGGAAACTTGGATAGACAATTGGCTACAACAGAGGAACTCGGTGCTTCACCAGGGACTTTTTACATTGGTTGCGAGCCTTTCAACACTGGATCTAACAATTTTAATGGCGTTCTGGACGATGTCCGTCTGTACAACAAGGCGCTTACACAAGATGAGATTATTGAGACTATGCGAGGTAACCCTTTACTTGCCGGGATACCGAACCCGGCCAACGGCTCAACACCATACATCAGAGAGGCGATACCTCTGAACTGGTCACCAGGAGAAAGGGCTTCTCAGCATGATGTGTACTTCGGTACCGATAAAGAAACTGTGATCTACGCGGATACATCCGATACGACCGGTGTTTATCGAGGCCGACAGAGCGTTACCAGCTATAACCCACCCGAAGGTGTTGAATGGGGCAGTGGTCCTTACTATTGGCGAATCGATGAGTATAATACAGACAACTCTATCAGCACAGGTACAATCTGGAGCTTTTCAGTAGCTGATTATCTTGTAGTGGATGATTTTGAGTCCTACAATGACCTTAATCCTGATGACCCCGATAGCAACAGGATATTTAATGCATGGCTGGATGGTTTCGATAACTCGGCAATAAACGGCTCTATCGTTGGTTATGCTATATCTCCTTTTGCCGAGCAAACTATCGTTCATGGTGGTTTTCAGTCGATGCCTTTTTCATATGATAATGGTGTTGGCAAATCCGAGGCGACTTTGTCATTGACTGATACGCGTGACTGGACTGAAGAAGGTGTTGATTTACTGTCTCTGTGGTACTATGGAGATCCATCTAATTCTGCTGAGCCGATGTACCTTGTTCTTAATGGTACTGCTGCAGTCACCAATGATAATCAAAATGCCACGCAGGAAGCTTCCTGGACAGAATGGAGAATCGACCTGCAAGCATTTGCTAACCAAGGTGTGAACCTTGCCACTGTCAATTCGATTACTCTTGGTTTTGGTAACAGGGCTAATCCGGTTGCTGATGGTTCAGGCTTGATGTATTTCGATAACATTCGTCTCTATCGACCGACACCTTAAGCTGATAACGCAGCCAAAATTGAATAGTTAATGTTACAGATTTATATTAACTTGGGGCTTATACTGATTGATTCGGTATGCATACAAAGTTTAGGTAATTATCACACAGTACCGAAGATTAGAAAGGAGAAAAGCAAATGGTAAAACCAATTATCAAATGCATCTCGATTTTGACAGTCATGTTTTGTGTCATTCTGTTTGCAACGAGTAAATCATT
>CAZWME010000693.1:0-3424 GCA_964634515.1 uncultured Pirellulales bacterium
GGCATTAGCGGCTACCGGTGCGCATTGTGGTCTGAATCCCAAGGTTCAAGGGCCAAAACAGAAGCCTAATATCCTTCTGTTATTTTCTGATCAGCATCAGGCGGACTGTTTGGGTTTTCAGAATCACCCCGATGTGATCACTCCGAATCTCGACAAGCTCGCAAAAAGCGGAACCGTTTTCAACAGGGCTTATTGCCAGGACGGAGTCTGCGTTCCTTCCCGAATGTCCCTAATGACCGGGCTCTACCCCCGCAAACTGGGCATCCTCCACAATCCCGACAAGTCAAGTGTCATTGACGAAGTTGTCTCACTGCAATCGGTTCTTAAGAATAACGGGTACTATACCGCAGCCTTTGGCAAGCGTCATCTCAAAGGTTCAGTTGATCTTGGCTGGGACTATCATCGGGGTCACATCAAGAGGAAGTCGCCCGGCAACAGCTACTGGGAATGGATTGAGCGGCAAGGATATCTTGATGAGTTTCAACACGACTGGAGCGCTGAGTTTGGAGGCAAATATCCGACCGCCGATCTTGGAACGAGAATATCGGCATTACCGGAAGGCATGACAATGGAGGCATTTACTGCCAGGGAAACTGTCAAGTTTATCCGTGAGCAGAAAAACCGCGATAAACCTTTTTTCTGCTGGTCTTCGTTTTACCGCCCCCATCAACCTTACAATGCGATAAAACGTTTTTTAGATATGTATGACTATTCCAGGTGGGGCCTGGGCACTGCAAAAAGTGATGCGATCAAAAAGCCTGCGACTCTGAACCAACCACCTGATAGCCTTCCGCCTGCTTTGAAGGATTGGCACGAGGGCAAAAATAAAGTCTGGCGTTTGGACAAAGCAGCCAAAGACGAGCGGCTCTTCCGTTTTTACATCGCATCATACTACGCACTTGTTACCGAGATCGATCACCATATCGGCATGATCATGAACTCGCTCAAAGAAGATGGACTGCTTGACAATACTATAGTTGTCTATACATCCGATCATGGAGATTTTGTAGGCAGGCACGGCATGATCGAAAAATGCGCAGTTGGCCATAACATTTACGAGGAAACCCTCAGGGTTCCACTAATTGTTTCACAGCCGGAGCGGATAAAACAGGGGCAGGTAATTGATGATCTCGTCGAAATGTTCGATCTTTACCCGACTCTGCTGGAACTTACAGGTATCAAACCACCGAAAACTAAACACGGCATCAATGCTGCATCCCTCGCTTCAACCTTAACTACCGGTAAAGCAACGAAGCAAAAATATATAGTCTCTGAGAATTGGTCGCAGGCCAGCGTAATAACAGATAAACATAAACTCGGGATATGGCTTGATCCAACTGCTTATGCGGCTGGAAGAGATTTCAGGTCTTTCGGTGATATGCTCTTTGACCGTGAAAAAGATCCGGGTGAAATCAATAATCTGATCGACAATCCGGAATATGCCGAAGTGGAAAAGCAGCTTCGAGGCTACTTCGATGATTTTGTAAAAAGAATTCTGGCAACGGGCAAAGAAGAAATTATTAGACGAACTAAAATGTCTTGATGCTGAAATTAGAAAGGGATATCGGTGAGAAAGAATTTACAGAACAGAAGAGAATTTTTAAAAGCGGCAGCGATGTCCATAGCGGTTACGGGTTTGTCCGGATGCTCGGAAGGTTCGCAGAGTTTCGGGAATGAAAGTGAAAAGCCAAACATTATTTTTTACCTTACTGACGATCAAGATAAGGTTTCTATCGGGGCTTATGGGAGTAATGCCTATAGCCCAAATCTGGACAGGATGGCAAAGGAAGGGATAATTTTTCATCAGGCATTTGTCGGCAGTACGGTGTGTACTCCGTCGCGTTATTCTTTTTTGACGGGACGTTATGCAGGCCGATCTTACAGTAAACGATATCTCGGTGAGTGTCCTGCGGGGATGCAGGGATTTATATCGTTTAATATGACTCTCGAAGAAGATAAGATGAATGTTGGCAATTTGCTGAGTGAAAACGGTTACGTAACCGGCTATGTGGGGAAATTTCATGTTGGTGAGGATATCAAGCAGCAAAATGATTTCAAAGAACGCGGATTGAAATATGTTGACCGCAAGGCGGCAGTTAGCAAGAAGTCAAGCGATGCTTTTAAGCACAATGAACGATGGTATCGACAATATCTGAAGAAATGCGGTTTTTCCTGGGCTAAAAATATTTACTGGGGCAATATGAACGCTCCTTTTAACCATCACAATGTGGAGTGGACTACAGAGGCGGCGCTGGAATTCATCGAGGAAAACAAGAAGGGACCGTTTTATTTGCATTTATGCACGACGCTCGTTCACGGGCCGGCTGTTTCCTGGCTTAAATCCATGGATCATCCGAAAATTTCCGGTGAGGGTCTTCTGGATGAATTGCCTGATGTTATGACAGATCGTGGGCAACTGCTCGAAAAGCTGAAAAAGAAGGGTCTCGATCCTTCTGCCGGTCATGCAGGGTATAGTTGGGTGGATGATAGTGTCGGGGCAATTCTGAAGAAACTCGATGAGCTGGGGATCGCCGAGAATACGCTGATCGTTTTCGCGGGCGATCATGGATCAAAGATGAAGGGTTCGTTGTTTCACAAAGACGGTGTAAATATCCCGTGTATAATGCGCTGGCCCCGCGGTATTAAGGCTGGGACTGAGTGTCATGAATTGATACAGAACATCGACATGGTGCCGACGTATTTTGACCTTGCTAATGTGCAAGTTCCGAAGAAATATAAAATGGACGGTCGGAGTTTAGTTCCGTTATTCAAAGGTACACAGCCCGTACGATGGCGTGAAAATCTTTATTTTGAAATGGGCAATGCCCGAGCGGTCTGTTCAAAGGATTGGAAGTATATCGCTGTTCGTTATTCTCGTCAGGAGATCGATGCTATTAAGCGAAGTTCACCTGAAACACTGCCGAAAAACATGGCCTATATAGGCCGATTAGGTATTGGCACACGCGGAGCGAGCAATCCGAACTTCTTCGATGCCGATCAACTTTACAACCTCAGCAAAGATCCTTTGGAATTAAAAAATCTTGCCCAAAATCCTGAGCATCGGCAAAAACTATTAGAAATGAAAAACCTACTAACCAAACACCTGCAATCCTTCGACAGACCTTTCGGAGAATTTGTTATGGGTGGCAATGCTATAGAAGGCGGCACGATCGATAAACAAATAAAAATGGTTAAGCAG
This sequence comes from uncultured Pirellulales bacterium, assembly GCA_964634515.1. Lineage (GTDB taxonomy): Bacteria > Planctomycetota > Phycisphaerae > Sedimentisphaerales > Anaerobacaceae > NIOZ-UU13. Next base: position 3,200 of record CAZWME010000693.1, read on the forward strand.
ATAAAAATCAGCGGAAAGAAAATAATCGTTCCGCCGCATCTTTCCAAGACAGAAACAGGCGGCCGAAATAAAGCTCAAAAAGCGAAAGCCAGAGAAGAACGCAGGAAAAACAGAGAAAGTCATAAGAACGAACAATAGAGAACAAAACGTATTGCGAGATAATTATGAATAGAAGAGAATTTTTAAAAGCGGCAGCGATGTCCATAGCGGTTACGGGTTTGTCCG
>CAZWME010000694.1:0-219 GCA_964634515.1 uncultured Pirellulales bacterium
ACGTTATGCATTTGAAAAAGTGCGGTCGAAAAGATATTCCAAAAAGATAGCACTTTGTCTTTTGCCGGAGCATTTACATTGTATTTGGGAATTACCCCAAGGTGATTTTGATTTCTTAACAAGGTGGTCATTAATAAAAAAAGATTTCACAATGAATTATTTGAAAGAGGGAAGGTGCGAACTTATCCAAAGCGTATCAAGATAAAAGCACAGGCGTCG
>CAZWME010000694.1:229-3418 GCA_964634515.1 uncultured Pirellulales bacterium
GATTCTTACATTATCGTTCGATATCACACTCGGATTATTTGAATTTGTGGCCTTTGAATCTTTTATCTTCGTCGAGGACGTCACCGATGAGGTTCTCGGTGTGTGATTGCTTTGCGTAGGTTTTCATCTGGTTCAAGAGGTCGGGGCGGTCATCGGCAATATTATTTTTTTCGCTGATGTCTTTACTTAGATCATACAATTCAAACGGTTTATTTTTGCCGGGCTTGACGGCCTTGTAGTTGCCCATTCGTACGGCGACCTGCTGCTTATGCTCCCAGTAGAGGAACTTGTGCATTTTCTGTTTGCGGCCCGCAGCTTCTTTACCCAAGAGTGTCGGGACGATTGATATACCATCGATATTGTCGGGCGGCGCGACGCCGGCGAGTTCGGCCAGGGTGGGCATTACATCGGGGAAATACCACAAATGGTCGCTGACAAAACCCGGTTTGATTTTGCCGGGCCAGCGTACAAACATCGGGATGCGCAGGCCTCCCTCGTACAGATTTCCTTTCTGGCCCCGGAAATATCTGTTGGGGTCGAAGAAATTATTGAACCCACCTCTGCCACCGTTATCGCCGCAGACGAAGACAATCGTGTTTTCGTCTATATCGAGCTTTTTGAGCAGGTCGAAAATCTGCCCGATTTGGCGGTCAACCATTTTAACCATTGCAGCATACACCTTCGCATCCCTGGGAGCCCCGGGCCATGGCTTATCTTTGAAATAGAGCCAGGCAGGCTCGTCGTCCGGGATACCCCATTGGCCGTGCGGGGGAGTCCATGCGCAGTAGCAGAAAAACGGTCTATCCTTATTGTCGCGAATGAACTTTATGGACTCATCGAATATCAGATAGTGTGAGAATTGCTTTCCTTCGTAATAGTCACCTGTGTTGCCTTCGAGTGGGACTTTTTCTCCGTTTCGCACGAGATAGTTCGGGAAGAAGGAGTGTGCGTGTGTCTGGTTATAGTAGCCGAAGAAGATATCGAAGCCGTGCTTTTCGGGGACGCCTGTAGTGCCGCGGTCACCGCAGCCCCACTTTCCGAATCCGCCGGTGGCATATCCGGCTTTTTTGAGCACCTCGGCGACGGAAACATCTTCGGCGCGCATCGGCCAGACCTGGCTGTTTTTGCGGACGGTGCAGTGGCCTGTGTGCTGGCCTGTCATCAGGGCGCAACGGGTCGGAGCACATACCGGGCCGCCAGCCAGGGCCTGGGTGAAGCGCATGCCCTCGGTAGCCATGCGGTCGATGTTCGGAGTCTCGAGGTATTTGTTGCCCATACAGGACAATTCGAAATAGCCAAGCTCATCTATCATTATGTAGATGATATTCGGCTTTTTGTTCTGTGCGGTACGACGCGGAGTTTGGGCACATCCGGGCGTTACAAGCGCCGCGGCACCAAAGCCGACAGCCTTTAGAAAGTCACGACGTTTCATGCCATCTCCTGTCTCAGATGTGGACGACTTTTATCCCGGCAAGCTGACAGTATGCTTTGAACCCAAACTCGAGATCACCATATATGAAAAGCTGGTGGAATCCCTTTGTGTCGCGGCAGTCGGGCACATCGTCCAACTCAAGCTCGACGGAGGTTCGGCAGCCTCCGGCGGGCGGGGTATCAATGTTGCGGAGCATACGGCCCGTACCGAGGATAATAGATTCTGGGCCCTGGAATTTCATAACGGTTACCTTTTGACCCTCGCGCCAGAGGACCTGAGGCGCAACGCCGATCATTGATTCGGAGTGACTGCGTAGGATAAACGGGGCTGGCGGTTTGTCGAAGCCGTCGAGTCTGGTCGGGCAGGAGCAGTGAGCGCCCATGAGGGTGTTATTTACGGTGTTGGGCGCGGGGTCTTGCATAAAGCCGGGCCTGTCAAACAGAAGGCTCGTTAGCCGTAGTGAGATAGCGGCGTTCCAGTCGGCCTCGCAGGCCCCGACCGAGCCCTCATCATTTAGCCTCAGCCATGCCATGCAGGGCGGGGCGGGAATCAGCCGATTCTGCACCAAAGGCAGGCAATCGACAGACATGCCCTGGCAGTTTTCGTCGGCCATAATACGTTTGGCCAGGACATAGTTCTTGGCCGTGTTTATGATGTCCTGCTTTGTCGGCTCGACGATTTTCTTAGCATTCTTTGTAAAGTAATCAGCGAGTTCACGGACTTCATCGCTGGTTCGGACCTTTCTATATTCTTTGGGGTATCGGGCTCGCGGGATATAGTGGAGTGTTGTGCCGATGACGTTGAGCTTTTTGTCCTCTGTTTTTTCGCCGCGGACAATGCAGAGGCGGGTATTTTTCATATCCCACATTGTCCGGAACATTCTTATACCGAAATTGAGCCAGCCGAGATCCTGCGTGGCGGCAACATAGACACCGTCGATATTGCGTGTTCCCTGAAGATGGGAGGTGAAAGAAGTACCCATCGGGCTGAAGACAATCGTCGGGATTTTTCCACGATCTCTGGCTATCCTGTTAATATGAGGCCAGGATTGATTGAGGCTCATACTGACAACGACAAGGCCGTCGGGCGGTTTATTTTTTAGCCGCTCAAGACAGGTGTTGACGGCGCTTTCGTCATGGAGAGGATTGGGATTGACCTCGAGGCGGACACGGAATTTATCGGCGGCAGAGTTGAGTATTTCGGTGTATTGGCGCTGGCGGGCTTTGATGTCGTAGGCGGCGCCCGGCCAGCCCATCCAGTAGCTGTCAACGTTCGGGCGCACAAATACAACGCGGACGAGTGGCATCCCGGGAGTCCTCGGCTGAGCAGCGAAAAGTGAGGAAGCGAAATCGAGCATGCCAATCTTTGCAGCCACCGCCATAGCGCCAGCACTTGTCAGGAAACTGCGACGATTAAACATGAAGGGACAACCGGATTTGGAATAAGTTTTATTAGTTTGCATTGTGATTCCTCCTTATATGCAATTTTCCGTTTGTTTTTCCACAAACCACATAGATCTTAAGTATTCTACCTCCGATTGGTTCAAATAATCAAGCGAATATCTGGTTTTTCTCATAATGGATGTATCATTGGCCGTAAGGCGTTGCCTGACTGGCCGAATAAAAGGCGACCATAACTTTCCATTCGACTGCGCACCTTAGGCACAAGCTCAGGGCAGGCTTTGTATTGTCTTTGTATTGGCTTTGATTGGGTTTGTTTTTTTGGCCCATAGCCACATTTTCTTCATAATCGCTTGT
>CAZWME010000695.1:0-3405 GCA_964634515.1 uncultured Pirellulales bacterium
GATGTCCCGTTAAAGCGGCCTGGATAGCAATTTGGGCAGTTTCAAGATCACGGATTTCTCCTATCATAATCACGTCCGGGTCCTGCCTGAGAATATGCCGCAGGTAATTTGCGAAAGTCAGGCCTATCTTTGGATGTATTTGCATCTGACCAATCCCGGCAAGCTTGTATTCTATCGGGTCTTCAACCGTCATAATGTTCCGAACTTCCGTGTTCAGCTCACCAAGGACGCTATAAAGCGTTGTTGTTTTACCGCTGCCGGTAGGCCCTGTTAAAAGAATTATCCCGTGAGGTATATGAATAAGTCGCTGAAATTCCTTCTCAGTGTCCGGAGTAAATCCCAACTGGCCGAGGCCGAAACGTGCCCCGCTTTTGTCCAAAAGCCGAAGAACAACACGCTCACCGTCAGAGCTGGGAACGGTCGAGACCCGGATGTCTATTTCATTTTCACTTATTTTAATTCTGCTTCGCCCATCCTGCGGAAGTCTGCGTTCGGCAATGTTTAAATTTGCCATGATTTTCAGGCGTGATACCAACGCAGCAACATACTGTTTCGGAAGAGCAAATTTATTATGCAGCACACCGTCTATTCGAAAACGAACAGTCACCTCATCCTCATACGGCTCAATATGTATGTCACTCGCTCGGGCCTGTACAGCCTGAAAAAATATAGTATTAACCAATTTAACAACCGGAGCCCTGTTCGCCAGGTCCAAAAGGTCTTCCGAGGCGGAGCCCGAAGTCAAGCCGGCAAAATCCATGCTGTCGTCCAGCTCGGTCAATGCCTCCGTGGCAGAGCCTTCACTTTGATAATAATAGTGGCTAAGCCTGTCTTCAATCACGGAAGGCGCACAAATAATCCTCCTGCAGCGAACGCCGAGCATTTTAACGACGGCATCAAACGCCATTACATCGAGCGGATCGCTCACGGCAATACTAACCGTTTCCCGGGCCCCGTTAAACGGGAGAATCTTGTGTTTTTTTAAGAATTCAATCGGCAAATTTGCAACCAGGTCTTTGTTAAGTTTTTTCTGTGGTATATTATCTAAATATGAAAGCCCCCATTGCCGGGCCAGGGCCTGGAGAACCTCAATCTCAGTGACATGGCCGGCCCCGATTAGTATTTGACCGATTCTTTGGCCTTGATTTTCATTAGTCTGCAGCATCAGGGCATCGGTTAATTGCTGCTCTGCAAGTGAGGTTTGCCGTAATAGTATCTGTCCTAATAATTCCACCTTCATATTCTCATTTTCTTATATATCGCCTTCCCTGTCAGCATTCGGTATTAACAGCCGTTCTCGCAGCACAGGTTTAGGACTTGATTGGGGTTTTCATTAGCGAGTATCTAAAACAAAAAACTTAGTTCCTCTACAAAACTTGCCTGCGGTTGTAACGTCTGCTGTTTTTTCAGTTCCGTTAATTGTTCGATGGCCTCCTTAGTTGTCAGAACATGGGGAGTTATAAAAAGAAGCAGATTCGTTTTCTGGACATGGTCTCTATCCAGCCTGAACAATCCTCCGATAAGTGGTAAATCTCCGAGTAATGGTATCTTTTTCTCAATAATTTCCTTGTCATCCCGTATCAATCCACCTATAACAACCGTTGCACCGCCCGGGATAGAAATAACGGTTTTAACGTCCCGAGTTGCCGTTGTCGGCGTGTCGCCACTTATTACACCGGTTGCCGCTGAGGGTACGAGCTTACTAAAACTCGCATCAACTTCAAGACGTACATAATCACCGGGACTTATGTGGGGCGTGACTGTTAATTCGATACCAACATCCTTAAAATCGTAAGTCTGAATTTTAGTAGGCGTGGCCGGGTCAAGTTCCGTAACACGCGAATCTTTCACATAGGGAACATTGTCGGCTACTACAATAGTTGCCTCTTGATGATTGGAAGTAAGCACATGTGGTGTGGAAAGAATATTGACTCCTGTCTGTTGTTCAAGGGCCTTTAAAACAGCACCAATTGTTGTCTGGCCCCCGACCTTTTTATGTACACCGATAGCCAGACCTTCAAGGTCGCCCGATGCCGCCTCAACCCTGGGGCCAAGGTTTGTCAGTGCAAAACCACGCACACTATCAGCAACCGCCTGGTCAAGTGTCGCCCAGTCAACACCGATTTCTTTTAAGACATCTTCGCTAACTTCGATAATCTGGAACTCAACCAGCACCTGCTCGCGCATCACATCTAATTTTCCAATTATATCTTCGATAATCCTGAAGTACTGAGATGAAGCCACAACAATGAGCGAGTTTGTGCTTTCGTCCGCGGTTATCTGCAAAGGCTCACGGGATTCGATCTTGCCGCCAGATACCAGTTGCCCCAATACCGTTGAAAGCGACTTTACAAGATCAGCGGCTTCTGCATGGTTAAGATAAATTACATGTACGTTACTCGCTTCAACGGGACGTTCGACATCTAATTCCTTGACAAGGCCCCTGATTATTTCGGTATCTTCAGGATTTGCCAGCACAATCAAAGAATTGGTTCGTTCATCGGGTAAAATTTTCAATGCAGCAACGGCTCCTCCGGAAACGGCTTTTGACACCCTGCTTCCCGATGCTACAGCATTTTGCTGCATAATCTGTTTAATCTGTTCACTGATATTATTTGCCGAACCATATTTAAGACGGATCAAAACAATATTCTCTTTTGCCCCTTCAGTATCAAGCTCATGAATAAGTTTTGCCATCCTGTGGATATTGGACGAAGTATCGGTCAAGACAATCGAGTTTGACTGCACATACGTCGTTAAAGTGCCTCCGGTGGATACTAACGGCGTAAGTGAGCTACTTAGCTCTGCAATGTTAGCAAAACGTATTGGAATAATTTGTGTCACGACAGTGTCGTTTTGGGGTATTAAATCAGGATTACCACCAACGCGTATTAAGATATTGCTTTTTGACGCCTCTGCACGAGGAATAATTTTAACTATCCTTCCTGCAGGCACAGCGGCATAACCCTTGACCTGCAGTACAGACTCGAATACTTCATAGACCTCTCCAAGCCGTATCTTGGTCGGGGAAATAAGTGTAACGGTGCCGCGAATACTGTCATCAATAAGAAAATTAATCCCTGTAAGCTCACCGATAGTCTTGATAAATATTTTAATATCCACCTGGTCAAAATCCAGTGAAATCAGTTTGTCCGCCACGCCAGGCTTAAGGAGTTCCGGCATATATACTTCCGGACCTGTTATCTTTGTAGATTTGCCGGATACCCGGCTCTTCGACTGCTTTGCATGACATACTGATGATTGCAGCTCCGCCAGAAGAAAACAACTACAAAGCAATAAAAGCAATAAAGGAATTCTTGTACTCAACAATCCCTGCCGTTTTTTATCATATAATATTGACATAATTCACGCTCTCGAATAATAAACAATATCAGATTGTATAAT
>CAZWME010000696.1:0-3400 GCA_964634515.1 uncultured Pirellulales bacterium
ATATTTGACGCAAAGACCTGCGACATTGATAAGGTAATGTTTTTGAAAGATTATATAAGCTATGCCAGGAGCGAAACATGAGATATTTCTGGCTCAGCTTAAAGGCCATTTTCATCAAAGACATTGTCACAGAGCTGCGAGCTAAGCAGGTACTGCCTACGATGATAGTCCTTGGCATGTTGATAGTCTGGGTTCTGCGAATGGCTTCAGAAGCGGTGCTGCAAAGCGAAGATGTCATCGGCCCGGTCGCATTGTGGATAGCGTTTCTATTCGCCGGCCTTCTTGCACAGGAAAGATCATTCGCAACCGAACAGCAGCAGGACTGTATTTACGCCTTGCTACTGGCTCCTGTTGACGAAGGAACAATTTATCTGGCAAAACTGTTTGTCAATATAGTTCTGCTGAGTATCTTTGAGATAATAATCGTCCCTGTTGCTATTGTCGCATTCAGACTCAACGTCAACAACTGGCCTGCTTTGATCGGTGTATTATTACTGGGAAATATTGCCATATCGAGTGTCGGAACATTGTTTTCGGCGATTGTTCAGCTCAGCAGGGCACGAGGGGCATTGCTGAGCATTTTAGTTCTTGTGATACTTATGCCAATGATGATACCGGCCACCTTTGCCCTTTTGCTTGTTTTCGGCGCGATCCCGCCGGAAATGGCTGGCACCGGGGCACTTGCCTTTGTAGGCACCTTTGCCTCGGCGGTAAGTTATATGATTGCCTTTGACGCTGTATTTGTTGTTGCATGCTGGCTCTTATTCGGCTTTGCGATAAAGGAGTAAGAAATGCGAAATATTTTGCTGTTTATTACTTTGATACTATTGTTGGCCTCAACCTGGATGGCATTGACAAAAGGTCGGATAGAAGGACCTTCTGCGAATCCCGACTCGCCCGTTCGGAATATTATTTACGCTCATGTTCCCAGCTCAATCTGCTCACTTGCCTGTTTCACCGTGTTACTCGTAACCGCCATTGGTTATCTGGTCACAGGTAATGAATCCTGGGATCATGTAGCATCAGCCACCGCAGAAGTCGGCATAATTTTTGCAACGGTTCTAAACGCAACCGGGATGATTTTCTCTCGCGCCGAATGGGGGATATGGTGGACTCCAAGTCCGAGACTTATTACCGCTGCTGTTCTATGGTTTTTATATGTTGTTTATCTTATCCTGCGGTCTTCATTGCCGGGCTCAAAACAACAAAGAGCCAGGATTTGTGCGGTCTTTGCGATTATCACTTTCCTCGACGTACCTATGGTTCTTTATACTGCCCGTTTTATGGAAGATATACACAAGTCGAGCTTTTCCTTCGACAACTGGTGGCAAAGAGGACCATTTATTATGGGCATGGTCTCAACAATGTTGTTAGCCGCAATGCTGATTTGGATAAAGACCGATATTCTAAAAATCAAATCAAGGCTTGAAGCCGAATAATTGATGGAGTTTGTGTAATGTTATACTTATGTATGTCCTTTTCTGTTCTTCTGGTGATGCTGTTTGGGTATGTATTCTATCTAAACAGGGAAATTGCCGACCTTAACAAAAAAATCGACACTCGCCGGACTGGTTCCAACGAACCAATTTCCTCCGAGTCGTAGCATAATGCGGAGGGGTTCACCGGGCAGTTCTCGGAGGACATGGCAGCTTTTTGGGTTATTTCATCAGCTCGTCTTTGACATGATGAGATAATAAAAAAGAATCATCTTTTACCTGCAAGATATCCTTATCAGTCATTTCCTTTAATTCTCCAGAGTTTTGGTAGTTTCTCTGCCTAACATTATCGGTCGATTGTGATGTCCATTATTTTATTATCAGCCCTCGTGGACTGCCGGAAATGCAGGAATGCAAGCTCGCCAAACAATGTCTTAGAGTAGTGAAAAACCCGGTTTATTGACATGGAATTTTGGCCGATATGGATATGGTTGTAATTGTATGATTCTAAGCTTTGGAGATTAGGGAGGATAATTAGCATACCTTATAGGGAATGTCAACTGGAATAGGAAAGAGAGACTTCTTCGGACAAGAATATGAATATACAAACCGTCAATAGAAGATTTTGCATTGTAGTGATAGTTGCCATACTAACCGTAGCAGTTGTAATAATACTGGCTCAAAATAGCAGCAGAAACTTTGAGAACACCATCATTGCTGAAGTTCAAAAACATCTCTCTTCTATTGCTACTACAGAGGCCGTTAACATCGAAAAACTATTTGTTCATACTCACAATGAATTAAGCATTTTGGCTAATAATCCAAAGGTCAAAAAGGCATTACTGAACGGCTGGACCGACACACAGGGCCCAGTGGTTGACAGTTATTACCCGGAAAGACTTATTTTTGATAACCTCAAAGGTATAGTGAATTCATTATTCCGGGTAGATGCAAGTGGGATCATCCAATGCAGGATACCATGGAAAGAAAACGAGGTTGGGACCGATTATTCAAATAAACCCGACATCAGCAAAGTAATTAAAGACCAAAAACCTTGTATAAGCCCGATATTCACATCAAACTCGGGAATCGAAAGCACTTCTGTTTGTCAGCCTGTGTTTGAAAACGAGCAATTTATCGGAATACTGCGAGCAGTAATACATTTGAGCACAATACGAAATCGTCTCAATGAAAGCAAACAAGGCAATGGTGGTTACATATGGATTGTCGATAATAAAGGAATCATAATAAGCCATCCAGACAGTTCTTTTATTGGGCAAAATCTGGTTTCACTTCAAAAAGATAACACTTGTGGCGAGGAAGTAAAAGAAAAAGAAGTGCTATCCGAGATTTTTGCCGGCAACTGCGGAACCTGTTGTCTCGTGTACGATGAATTCTCTAACGAAAAAGTTGTTATGGCCTGGAGAACAATCAGCGTTGGAGAGACAAAATGGTCAATATGTGTAACATCAGAATATGATAGAATCTCAATTCCCGCAAGGACTCATTCAAGAAACGTTAATATGGCGGTAGGATTATTGATAGTGCAGCTTATTCTGGGAGGAACCTGGTTCTATAGAAACCAACGCGAGAAAGTCAAGCTGGCGATAAAAGCTCAATCCGCCGACGAACTGAATGTGCTAAACGAGCAGCTTTCAAGGGAAACTGCCAATCTCAAACGTACCGAGGAAAAACTGAAGAAAGAAATCAGAGAACGTTCAGTGATTGAAAAACAACTGAACAAAAACATGCTTGAACTGGAGCAATCTCAGCATGCAACACTTAACATGATGACCGACATCGAGTGTGCCAGAAAAGAAACCGAAGATGCCAACAAGGAACTCATGAAGACCACCTCACGGGCAAACGATATGGCGGCACAAGCCAGGATGGCCAATGCCGCCAAGAGCCAGTTCCTGGCCACGATGAGCCATGAAATCCGTACACCCATGAATGCAATAATA
>CAZWME010000697.1:0-3399 GCA_964634515.1 uncultured Pirellulales bacterium
CCTACACCACTACGGTATACCATTATTCAACACCTCCACTGTCTCCTCGTATAACCGGCGCAGATAGCGGTCTGTTGAAGTCGGCCCTATACTAATATCCCCAAGAACGTATGTTTTATCGACATTAATATCAGTTTCCCTGTTTGTCCTTACAAGAATAAAAATGCGTATTCCCCGGATATTCTGTTTTATCCCGACGACATCATCCACCCAGGTAATATTATCGACACTGAACTGAAATTGCAGGGCTTCAATATTCTCAGTCAATTCCGTTATTGAAACAGCGCCCCACGCTCCAGCATTGTGCACACGGATACTTCGCTGAAGCACATTCCCTGCTGTTAAAGAATATTCTATCCGTTCTGTTGAAACATGCTCTCCGTCATTATCAAGTCTTGCTTTAAAAATTTCCAGTTTATCTCCAGGGTTGCCCGGAAAAAAATAAAACGACGAATTACCATCGACACCCGCTTCACCATCCTCTCCGGTTGTTATATTAGGAATTGTTGTATCTACATATGTGCCTGAATTTGGTGGTTTCTCTATAAGATATACCTTGAAGCCCATATTTTTAATCTCTCTTGCCATCATCATAACGGTATTGCGGCCGTCGAGCTGCATTTTTGATATTCGCCTGGTACGGGTATAGCTCCTGGCGGTGTGACGGATCAGAGAGAGTGATAGACCTATCACAATAAGCGCAATAACCATGTAAAGCATCATCTCTACGAATGTATAGCCGCGGGTGTTCATTAAAAAACGTCGTACCAATCTTGCCATACTCCTTAATATTTCGTCCCTACGGGACTTGATAAATGGTTGTGTTTCTTTACGTGCTCTGAAAATGATATTTTGATTCAAATATAGACAATACCGACTTTAGCAAGTTTAATAATTACCATACTTCTAATTTAAGCCTTTCTGTTGTTCCGTTAGGCGTAAATTTAATCAGGAACGATCCTCCTACATCGCTGGTAGAGCCTATATTACCACCCCATTCATTAATAAATGTGTGACTTAATGTTGACGTTCCAAATACTTCCACTGTCGCATCTATAAAATTTTCTCCTTTTGGCTGGAATGTCCTTGAACCTGAAGCGATTAATTTGAACCATGTAACAGTACTAATATCATTATAGTATACGCCTAATTCAATTGTAATAGGATTTTCCTCACATTCACCAGGATTGCATCCAGCGCCTTGTGTTATAGCCGATGCCTCATTGGAATATGATGAGTTACCGCCACCATTATAAGCACGCACCCGGTATGTATACTGCGTCAAGGCCGCCAGGCTGGTATTGCTGTAACTGGTGGTATTCGCCCCTACAGTAGTGATTTCCGAATAACCGCCTGTGGTTCTCCGCTCGATCTTGAATCCGGTCTCGTTGTTGGAATTGTCTGTCCAGGAGAGGTTGATTTGGCTTGTAGATATGGCCGACGCACTCAGGCCGCTTGGAGCATTAGGCACTGTAGGCGCTTCGCTTTGCGTTGTAGCCGATGCCTCATTGGAGTATGATGAGTTACCGCCACCATTATAAGCACGCACCCGGTATGTATACTGCGTCGAGGCAGTCAGGCCGGTACTGCTGTAATTAGTGGTATTCGCTCCCACAATATCGATTTCTGAAAAACTACCTGTGGTCTTCCGCTCAATCTTGAATCCGTTCTCGTCGTTGGAATTGTCCGACCATGAGAGATTGATTTGGCTTGTGGATATGTCCGACGCACTCAGGTTGTTTGGAGCATCAGGCACTGTAGGCGCGCTTTGCGTTGTAGCCGATGCTTCATTGGAGTATGATGAGTTACCGATGCCATTATAAGCACATACCCGGTATGTATACTGCGTTGAAGCAGTCAGGCCGGTATTGCTGTAATTGGTGGTATTCGCTCCTATAGTAGCGATTTGGGAAAAACTACCTGTGGTCTTCCGCTCAATCTTGAATCCGGTTTCGTCGCCGGAATTGTCCGACCATGAGAGGTTGATTTGGCTTGTGGATATGGCCGATGCGTTCAGGTTGCTTGGAGCATTAGGCGCTTCGCCGCCGCCTCCCGCACATACGGAGACATCGTCAATCCATATATCTGTAACTTCAGTAGATTGTGTGGACCCGTTGTTAAATCCACCGATTATTAGTGTGTGTGAACCTGAGCTTAGATTTATGTCTTTCTCAAATAACTGCCAATCGGTGTCTCCGCCGTCATAATTCCGTGCAACATAGTCGTTAGCAGTGCCGTAAAGTGTGCCGTCAACACTGGCAAGCACCTCACCGTACTCACCACTCTCATAGTCAACATGCATATACAACCGATACCTAAAAGAGAGTGTAACGGTACTTGCCGTACTCAGATTAAACGATGTACTCCATCCTCCCGACATGTTAGTACCGACGTTACCCACCGTAACATTAAGTCCGCCGGTACCGGAATAGCCGCCGGATGCTTCTCTCGCGCCACTTGCTTTGTAGGGATTGTTCGTACCACGGAATGTATCATCCTGATATGTAAAACCGTCTGTACCGACATTGAAATCAACCTCAACAACACAACCGACAGGCTCATTAACGGTTATGGTAAACTGTTTCTCATACCACAAATTGCCTTGGTCGGTTGTACGTACCCGGATAGAGTAACTGGATTTAGTCTCGAAATGAAATACCTCTGCTGTCTTTAAGTAGTTACCGTCTATTGAAAAACTTGAATTATCATCAGAGCCTGTTCCGAATACAAGAGTGTAAGTATGGCTATCTCCTGCGTCCGGATCAATTGTGGAAAATGTCCCTACCACCTTACCTATTGCCTCGTTTTCATCTACATCCGAACTTGATATGGAGATATCGGTCGGGGTGTTATTTGGGGCCGCCCCGCTGGACCACGGCGACAGGTACTGGCCTTGGATAACAGCTTGAGTGATGCCGGGGCCTTGCCATGCCACCGCAAGGTTGTCGCCTCCGGTGCCCTCCTTATGCAACGCCTCGATGTAATACTTCTGGCAGACCGTCAGTGTTTTCGACGATGACTCCTGAGACGTATATTTGTCCCAATCACATGAGTTTGTCCAATCGGTAACCGACGCAATTTTAACTGCATTGGATGGGTTTTCATCCGTGCTAAGCCACAGTTCGCTATTGTCATCGCTGGCTATCCAGAATTTGTACGAACCGGTTGTCGGCGGATGGATATAGCCGCGCATACGGGTGCCGTAATTGTCGCTCCAGTTGGATAGAGCCTCGAACGATGTCGGCTCATTACTGCCCGACGGACTGCCCGGATAATTTCCGTTCGATGTCAGATATGAAACGGTCGTACCGGAAATCCCCGTCCACCACTCACGCAGAATCGTGCCGGATCCTGCTTCGCAGGACGCATTTATAGATATGTTAAACTGTTTCTCATACC
>CAZWME010000698.1:0-3394 GCA_964634515.1 uncultured Pirellulales bacterium
AACTCAGAATCTTCAATCTGCATAGATCAACCTACGCATTAACCGGATGAACCATAAAAAGGAAGCGGAGTGGTAAACGCTTCACGTGATTCTTTATGGGCTTTGCTTGGACGGATCTGTCGCCATAAGGTCCTGCCGGTATCCGGTTCCATGGCCAAAATATAAGATTCGTTCTTCTTGTCTTTCAAACCACGACCTTGCACCGGTTCATCACGCTGTAATACCTGCAGGTATAGTTTGCCGCTAAACAGTGTAGGGCTGCTGCTGAAAGTCCACAGGAATGCGAAGGGACCGTAGTCATCATGAATATTGCGTGCCCACTGGCGACGGCCTTTCAAATCAAAGCATATGAGGTCGCCATTGGCATAGAAAAAGACCACAATTTTACCATTGGTAACCGGGGAGGCAGAGGCGTAGTTACTACGCTTGTCTTTGCTGATTCCTTTTGCAATGTCGTGTTTCCAGAGGAGTTTTCCACTGATGCGATTGAAACACATTGCCAGCAGCATATCCCTTTCGGAATTGACACCCGATAGGAATACCCTGTCTCCTAAAATAATTGGAGTAGCGGCGGAGCAGCCGGTTAAATCGACTTGCCAGGCGATGTTATCGGTTTTACTCCAATCTGTAGGAAGGTTCTTTTCCGTGGTGGAGCCGTTGAAGTAAGGGCCACGCCACTGTGGCCAATCGTCTGCCCGAGCTATAGATAACACTAACAATACGAGTACCAAAAAAATATAATATTTTCGTGTAAACATCTCATACCTCCTGAGATTTGTTATTGTTACCGTCGGATAACACCTCACCTGTCATTTAGTATTTCAACTGGCTGGCCCCGGGCGTTACTTTGTTGATATTAGGTGTTACGTCAACCTTGACGTTGCCTATGGCCCAGGCTAAGCCGCCGGCGATTATGCCCTGAACATCGGGATTCGTCCAGATGTCATCACGATGACCGAATGAAGTATAGAATACACGGCCTTTACGGTGCATTCGGGCCCATGTGGCCGGGAATGGCGGGCGCTGGTAGCAGTCACCTTTCATTCCCTCGTTGTCCTCGATGAGGATTACGTGCAGGTCTTTGGCGAAGTTCTTAAGAGTGTACCATTCTTCTTTGAGTTTTTGCCACCGGCCGAATTGCTTTACTCCGGGGAAGTTGGGCGAGGCGGCTCGTATTATGGCTTCCTGCTGGGCGCCGTGCACGATGAACTCACCGCCGAGCATAGCGATATAAGGGTCAACTTCGGTCTGGTTCTGGTCTCTGGGGCCCTTGGAATGGAACGAATCGGTGGCGGCGTGTAGGCCGACAAAGCCTTTGCCCCGAGCGATAGTACGCAGAAGCTTCTTTTTGCCTTTGATCGTCATTGGCGGAGTTTTCGCTTTGTTGGGTTCAGTCAGGACGCCGCTTGTATAGAAAACGATAGCGTCGTACTGTTTGAGGTCACCATCGAAGACACGTCCGTCTTTGGTGCAGACAACTTCGAAGCCGTGGCGTTTGCCAAGTTCGGTGAGGATTCTATCGGAGATGCTGGGCTTGCCATCCTTAATCTTGACGGCATCGTGCTCAAAGCCGGCCGAACGTGAAAAGTAAAGTATCTTCTGTTTTTTCTTTTCACCGGCTGTCACCCACTGCAACGGAAAGGCCGAAGCTGTGAGCACTGCAGTACCAGTGGCTCGGAGCATATCGCGGCGATCCATAGTCTGTTTAGTTCTTCTGGAATTATTGAGCCCGTTGGGGAAGTTTATTTTTCCGCTCATCAATCTTTACCTCCAAATCTTTGTAAGTTGATTGTTTGTTTGTCCCGGCAGGACTCTCATCGTGGAGCCCTGAAGGACATTCAAACTGTTATCCAGAGCCTATCGGCCGAAATTACCCGAATGAATCTGGAACTTACAAAGATTATACTCTTTCAGTTGCCAATGTACAACCATTCAGAGGAAAGATATATTAGTGTTTGCCGGGGAATTGCCAAACGATGTCCCAGTCTTTCTCTTGTTTCTTTTCTCTGGGACTGCCGCCATTGTTCGCTTGATCCGGGCCGACACTGTAGAGAACAAACCCCTGTTCCTCAGTTTTGTATAAAAGCAGCCTGTCGGAGAACGGATCATTGATGTTCTGAAGCTTGAGTGCATCCAGCGTGGCGGGGAAGGCATCTTCGGTTTGTTTGTGTTGAAGCAGAGCCAGGCCTGTTTGTACGATGCGCAACTGTGCAATCATTTCACAGTGGATTTGTTTGATCCTGGATATCGAGGGGGTGAGCAGACGTGTTACAATATAACGTTTTTTATGGACCCCCTTTTCCATGACTTCTCCCTGCTCACTTGAATACGGACGCTCAGCAAACCGAGCGCCTTCGTGCATGAATTGCAGGTATGCCGCGTGGTCTGGAAGGGATATGGGTTTGAATGTCATTCCGAAAAATATAAGCTTGGAGATTAGTCCGGGATTATTATTATGTAGGTATGGAGTTGTTTTCCACAGTTCGTTTTTTGGAAGGTTGAACACCCATTCACCTAAAAGCAGTCGTTCGGCATCAATGGAATAAATGAGTGTGCGAATGTCATCGAGATCCTTGAGAAGGCTTTGGATGTTGTCGGACTGCTGTACATTTGGCGGTGCAATTTCACAAAGCTTTTTAATTGTGTCGCAGGATAGCCTGATCATATATATACGTACCAGTTGGCTGACTAAGACAGGCTCGGTCCGCAGTGCGTCGGCGAATTTCAACTGAGTTGAAACCATCTCCCAGGCAGTATCCGGATTACCGGTTTTGGCTTCGAGATATACTTTGGCGCAGAGAATGCGCGAGAGGTCTCTCAGGTCTGATTTATGAGGCAGGAGCATATTTAAGCCTTCGTCATAATCGAGATCGAAGCGGCATGAATCTCGCCGGGTACCCTGGGCAACGATGGACAGCGCCTGTGTGACTACATCCTGCCCGATCAGTTGCTTAAGCTCGGCGAGTTTGTTAGAGGCGATGGATTCCTTAATGAATTTGCTTGAGATATCACCAAGGTCTTCCAGCAGGTTCCCCTCCTCCGGAGCAGGCTGGGCTTTGAGAAGCAGTGCCGCGCTTTCGTATAGCAGGGCGGCGTTGTCTGTATCGGGAACTTCGGGTGGTATAACATCTGCGGGCTCCATAGGACGGCCGTCTTTTTTAAGGTCGGTGTAAACTCGGTGAAGCTTCGCTGATGAGACACTCACCGTAATGGCATATATCAGGCCGAGTACGACAATTACTATGGCAGTACCTTTCAGGATTTTCACAGTTCTCTTTTTCATGATAATTCTCCTTTCAAGAGTTGTATTTATGAATAGGAATGAGAGTCAGGTTGGGCTGGAAGCAGGCGGCTTCTTCCTCCGTCCGGTACTGGTTGGTTTGAAAGCCCGTTC
>CAZWME010000699.1:0-3394 GCA_964634515.1 uncultured Pirellulales bacterium
CTGGTCAACGTGAGACATTTAGCCAAGGAACAATTTGTCAATGCAATGGCAAATTTGAGCAAGAAATAATTTCACTCATGCTTGGCTCTTACTGAATTCAACCACAATGGAGACGATAACATGAAGCCAGATGTAGAGAACAATGCACAGAAATCCTTCGAAGGAACATATACCGATACTGAAATAGTGATTGGATTAGTTGGGGCAGTTGGAACTCCACATAAGCAAGTAGTTAGCATAATTACTGACAGACTAAAGAAATTTAACTACAAGGTTATAGAAATACGCGTTTCACTCGATGTGATTAGTAATTTGTATAAAGATGACATCCCGGCTGAATTCGAATATGAGATCGACCGGATAAATACTTATATTGAAAAAGGTAATAAAGCCCGTAGAGATTCGGGAGATAATTCTATACTTGCTCTCGGAGTTTCTTCAGAGATATTTAGGAAGAGAGAGCTTGATGAACAGAATAATATCAGACCAACAGAAAGAACAGCTTACATAATAAACTCACTCAAACACCCTGAAGAAGTGACTCTTCTTAGAGCCATATATTCAAATGGATTTTATCTTATAGGTGTAAATTCAGATAAGAAGCAACGTTATGAATATCTAAACAAAGAAAAAAATATTAAAGAGAGCGAAGCTGAAAAGCTAATCGAAAGAGATGAAGATGAAGTCGAAGGGCATGGTCAACACACAAGAGACACGTTTCATCTTGCGGATTTTTTCGTACATTATGATTCATCTAATTTAGAGCAACTAAAAAAAAGTCTTTGGAGAATATTCGACCTAATATTCCGCCATCCATATATCACACCTATTTTTGATGAATATGCGATGTTTATGGCATTCGCTTCTGCTTTGAGATCCGCTGACCTTTCACGTCAGATAGGGGCTGTTATTGCACGTAATAACGAAATAATAGCTACAGGAGCAAATGACTGTCCCAAGGCTGGTGGGGGGCTTTATTGGCCGGAATATGATCCTAAAACTCATGAATATATTGATATACAAAGAGGACGGGACTACACACGCGGAGAAGACTCAAACAAAAGAGAACAGAAAAACATGATTGAACAAATATTGAAGGAACTCGATACATCGATAGATAAAGATAAAGTAGAGAAAGCCCTTTGGAAAAGCCAAATACGAGACATTATAGAATACGGACGACCAGTTCACGCGGAGATGGAAGCTTTGCTTTTTTGTGCTCGTAATACCTTGGACACTCGTAATGCTACATTATATACGACTACGTTCCCCTGTCATAACTGCGCAAAACACATAATAGCCGCAGGAATAAAAAAAGTTGTTTATGTAGAACCTTATCCGAAAAGCAAGGCATTCGATTTTCACGATGATGCAATTAGCTCCATAGAAAATCCGAACTCAAAGAGAGTTGCATTCGTACCATTTGTAGGAATAGGTCCGAGAAAATTCTTTGATTTATTCTCTATGCGTCTGAGTTCAGGTTTTGATATAGAAAGAAAAGATAAAGAAGGTAATGTTTTGGACTGGAAACACGAAAAGAATTATGTAAGAATACAAATGTTGCCTTGGTCATATTTGGATAATGAGACTCGGGCTACAATAACATTTGCAGAATATAAAGAAGAACTGGAGAGCAGAAATGAGTAATCCACAAAACAATAAGGATAATAAATTGCCTCCCCAGCAGGGCACAACTTCATCAGATTCTGATAAGCAATCTCATTTTATCCATGCGGATCAGATAATTAACAAGTGGCCAGAATGGAAGAAAAACATACGCTGCAGGCCATCTTCAATTAACAATAACCAGTCCATTCAAGTCCCCGACAAGTCTTAGATAGAGAAAATCAGGCCAGATCCATATATCTTGTCGTGTACATTCGGTGGTATTTCCTACGTGTATACGAGTCCAACAAAAAGATACACGCTTTTTTCGTTTGGGTAAGCTAAAAACCCCGATAGGCAAATTTGTTTCTGGTGAAACCCTTCTGCTGTGCTTCACTTGATAAAATCGGCACAGGCAGGGCAGGCTTTGCTCATAACGAGATGGCTATTCAGATAAGCTCTAAGAGGTTCCTTGCTTTCATACGAAGGCTCTATTAGACTGTCAATTTGGCTGGAGCAATTCAAGATTAGGGCGGTTCGCGAACCGCCCCTACATTGGGGGAGTGTTTTTCGATTGATTCCCGAGTAGTCGGGATCTTCGATATTGGGGATTTCTGCGTCCTTGACGGCTATTTTTGTGGTGATTTTGGCTTTCCTGCAAAGGCGAGGGAAATATCGCACGTTCTCGTAAGAAAAGCACTTTTTTAGAGGCGGCGTTGAATTGTTGGTAATAAATTCTTGACAATGGGAAGGTAAAGGCATAAAGTTGCTTTCTCGTTTATCCCCAAAGTCGTGAATGGTGGGGCTTAAAATCAGAAAAAACCTTATTTAGAATATTTAGAAGGAGAATTTGAAATGTCAACAAAGGTTGCAATTAACGGATTCGGCCGGATCGGCAGAGCCGTAGCAAGAATTATTTTCCAAAGAGAAGGCGATTTGGAATTAGTCGCCATCAATGACCTCTCGGACGCCAAGAGCCTTGCGCATCTGTTTAAATATGATACGGTAATGGGCAAATGGAACGGCACAGTGGAGGCCAAGGACGGCGAATTAGTTATTAACGGCAAATCCGTGAAGGTTTTGGCGGTCAGGAATCCGTCCGAGCTGCCCTGGAAGGAAATGGGAGTAAAGATTGTTCTGGAATCAACGGGTATCTTCCGGACAGCCGAATCACCCAAGGGCGGTTACGCCGACCATATTAAGGCCGGAGCAGAAAAGGTGCTGCTAAGCGTCCCGGCTAAGGACAATATCGACGCGACTATCGTGCTGGGTGTAAATGACGACATTCTTACCAGCGATGTTAAATGTGTCTCGAACGCAAGCTGTACCACGAACTGCCTTGCCCCTCTGTGCAAGACCCTCAATGACGCCTTTGGTATCGAGCATGGAGTTATGACAACCATTCACGCTTATACCAACGACCAGAATGTGGCTGATATGATTCATTCCGATATGCGTCGTGCACGAGCAGCCGGGGCAAACATTATTCCAACAAGTACCGGTGCTGCAAAAGCCATAGGAAAAGTGGTTCCGGAATTAGACGGCAAACTTGACGGAATGGCTGTTAGAGTGCCTATTCCGGTGGGAAGTATAGTTGACCTTGTGGTTACTGTTAAAAAAGATGTTACGGTCGATAGCGTAAATGCAGCAATGAAAGCATCGGCAGAAGGTCCGATGAAGGGCATCCTGGTTTATTGCGACGAGCCGATAGTCAGCAGTGACATCGTCAACGACCCGGCTTCGAGTATATTCGACTCCTTGTGCACGATGGTCAAGGGCAGGATGGTCA
>CAZWME010000700.1:0-3385 GCA_964634515.1 uncultured Pirellulales bacterium
CATCTCCCGCTCGCTCCAAATGCAAACCTTTGTTTCCGCAAGCAAGATTTTTTACGGCGTAAATCCCATCTGCAAAATCCGTTGACTCATCAGACAAAACCGGCGCATAGTGAAAGAGCCCGTTACCATGATTCCACCGAGTAAAATCACGATGGTTAGGTTTCATACCGACAGGCTCTTCTCGAATAAGAGCATTGACCCATTCGGTTGTATTGTACCGAGGCAAATGGTTCCAGCGCCCACCCTGCGGTGTCCACCACCGTGTGAACGACTCACCCTGCCGCAGAAAATAATCCATTGTGTGGCCGCTCTCGAACCAGCGGTAATAATAATTAATTTTGCTGTCACGATAAATCTCGAATACCTTGTTCATGTCCGGATCGTTTGGAAAAAACGGCTCTATTTTTACCGGCGGATTGGTCCACACGCTTCTGTTGCGTTGGGCTTCATCCAGACTCACTACTGCCCCGTTGGCATCCGTGAGCACTCCCCGGACGTCTAAATCCAGGTAATGCCACGCATCATCATACCAGACTTCAGTCGCGCAATGATTCCACAATTCAACACCGAACGAGCGCCCCTGCTCAAAACCAACGCCCTGGAAAATACCATCCAGAACCGGGCCGAATATCCCGCAATAACCCATATTATAAACATTCAAAATCTTCAGAGGATCGCGCACTGTAGCATATTCGTCGAACGTGTCGCGGCCTTCGAGAATTTCGTTGAAATGATAAAGTCCTGTTTCATACCCGCATAAATATTTCCATACCGCCAGAGCAAGGTCGTTACCCTCTTTATCTCGCCATGCCGGAAACTGCCGGAAACGTTCCAAATCAGTGACGTCGGCCGTGTGCTCACCTGTAAGCCGAATGCAGTTGACCCTTGCCATAGACACGCCCGGCATTACAGCAAGTATGAAAACAAGAATGACCGCACAATAAAACATCCCTCCATGCCTGCATCCTGAACAATACATATTTATCCCCTTCATCCATCTCCATCAATAATCTTAGTCTTACATTTGGGTATCGCAGCTAAAAACTTTGCGCCATAAGGTTTGCTGACTACCCTGCTGTCCAAAATAACAACAATGCCGCTATCACTCTTACTGCGAATCAGCCGCCCGAATCCCTGCTTGAACTTGATAATCGCCGACGGCAGTTGGTAGTCAAAAAAAGGATTACCCCCCTGCTCTCTTATCTGCTCAAGACGCCCGGCAAGCAAGGGTTGGTCGGGAACCGCAAACGGCAACCGGGCAATAATCACATTCGAAAGTGTCTCCCCCGGCACATCAACCCCCTGCCAGAAACTGTCCGTCCCAAACAGCACGCTGCTGCCCTCGGCCTTAAAACACTTCAAAAGGGTAGTCCTGTCAACATCCGCCCCCTGCTGCAGTAACGCAATATCATTTTCAGCTAACCACCCGGAAAGCATACCGGCTATTTCTTCGAGCATTGCGTAGCTGGTAAAAAGCACAAACGCCCTGCCGCCGGTTTTAAGTATATATTTTTTCAACACCTCGGCAGCAGCCCCGGTAAAAGCCAGCTCGTTCGGGTTCGGCAGGCCTTTCTCGATATACATAGTAACCTGTTTTTCATAATCGAAAGGCGAACCGAGCTTGACCGCATCGAAATCATCCAGGCCGATCCGGCTGACAAAAAAATCAAAGCCGCTTTTTTCGCCCGCCCCGCCGGTGCTCAAAGTCGCACTCGTCAGTATCACGGATTCGTATTCATCGAACAGGCACCTTTTCACATCCGGCCCGACATTCACTGCCGCACTCCTCAGCCGTGTAGTTCGGCTTCTGCCGCCACTCACCTCGACCCAATAGACATAGTCCGCCTGCTTCTGCATCAGGAAGTTCTCGAAATCGTGCACCAGCCCCTTGCACCGGTCATTGAAACGCATAATCTCGAATTTCTCATCAACTTCTTCTATATGCTTCGCAAGCTTACTTAACTCCGACCCAAGGTCCTTGAAATAACCCGAGATTGTATCATCTATAAAGTTCTTATAGCATCTGCCTCTGGTCTCTTCTTTTACGCCTTCATACCAGTGACGAACATCTTTAAGGAAATTCGTGCTCTTTTTCCTTGCCTGATTAACCAGGACAATCGCTTTTTCAGCATTCATGTGGGCCAGTAGCCCTCTATGTGTCCGCCGATTGTAAAGGCCGTCCAGCATAAATCGGATTCTGTGATTACTGATATTTATCCCGAAATGGTCCTCGGCCACATGTTCGATATTATGTGCCTCATCAATTACCACAAACTTGTAATCAGGCAGAATCGACGCCCCCTCTTCTCGAAGCACCAGGTCACTAAAAAAAAGAGCATGATTGGCAACAATAATATCAGCCTTATCTAAACGCCGTCTCGCGCGCCAATAAAAACAGCTTCTAAAATGAGGGCACTTCCGCCCGCGGCAATTGCCGTGCTCACTTCTGACTTTGTCCCAGACCTGGCTCTTTGGCAAAAACGGCATATCGCTCAGCGATCCGTCTTTGGTCTCACCCGCCCAATCTCTTATTAGCTCAAGTTCAGAGCCGAAATCATCGAAAAGGCTTCTCTGCCTCCGCACGGCAAATTCGAGCCTCCGCCTGCACAGGTAATTACCCCTTCCCTTTGCAAGAGCGGCTGCGAACTTTTGATCAACACAATCAGCTAAAAACGGGATGTCTTTATTGATAAGCTGCTCCTGGAGCGTAATAGTATAAGTGCTGATCAGCGCCTTATTTCCCGTCCTGTCAACATACTCGATAGCCGGAACAAGATAAGCAAAGCTCTTGCCGACACCGGTTCCCGCCTCAACAGCTAAGTGCCGGCAGTCCACAAGTGCCGTACCAATAGCACCGGCCATTTCGACCTGCTGAGGACGCACCTCGAATCCCGTAAGCGATTGCGAAATACAACCCGCTGGCGCAAAAGCCTCGCGTATATCCAAATATGTATTAGGCCGTATCATTTCCACCACAATAGTAAATCATTCATCAATAATCAATCGAAAAGGCTTGCCCCACCGGTTATTCTATTACATTACAGAGCCCCGACCGTAAGGAAGGGGTCATTGAACTATCCCCAATACACAATACGAACCGTCACCCCGAGCGAACAGGCTGTGTCGCAATTATACCTCTCAGATGATTCTATTTTTTTACCGATATGTTATAATGTTCATGTCTTAATGAAAGGATTTCTTATGGCATATCGATATGGAGATCGTCAACAGCGAATCCTTTTTCCGCAAAGCGTTGATGAATATATTCCCGCCGATGCACCCGTGAGAGCTTATGATGTTATTGTAGATTCATTGGATTTCGATGCGTTAGGCATTGAAGTTAATTCACATAAGGTCGGTTGTCCGCAATATGATCCGATAGTGA
>CAZWME010000701.1:0-3382 GCA_964634515.1 uncultured Pirellulales bacterium
ATCAACCAGACAGACATACAATTTCCAAAATTTTTTCAGAAAAAAAGAAGATTTCGCGCAAGATCGGAGATTTTTCCCCAAGAAGATAGTGAAAGCAATAAAAACTCATTGAAAGGGCAGAAAAATGAAATGGTTAAATGATTACAGAATGAGATTGGTATTAGTTGGATTTGTGGCGGTTGTTGTGCTTGGCGGCGGGCGTGCAAACGCAGATTTCACCTTCGGTGAGCCCACGAATCTCGGGTCGATTGTCAATAGTCCGGTTCGCGATGCACGTGCGTCTATCTCATCTGATGGACTTGAGCTTTACTTTGAGTCGGATCGTCCTGGCGGATATGGTGATTCTGACCTCTACGTTGTACCTCGCCTTACGCCAAACGATCCTTGGAATGAACCAGTCAATCTGGGGTCAATCATTAACAGCTCAAACCGAGAGAGAGGAGCGAGACTCTCAGACGACAACTTGTCACTTTTTTTCCACTCAAACCGGCCAGGGGGAAGTGGTGGGATGGATTTACATATTGCGACACGACCAACCAAGAACGATGCTTGGGGCGTACCGGTCAATCTTGGGCCGACAGTCAACAGTTCGGCAAATGATGCTAGTGCGAGCGTCTCGGCTGATGGTCTGGAACTCTATTTCCACGCAACCCGTTCCGGCGGGCTTGGTGGTGCGGATCTTTATGTAACATCGCGTTCGACGATCCATCAAGATTGGGGTGAGCCGATGAATCTTGGAGCAACTGTCAATAGCCCGGCAAATGAATATGCACCAAACATCTCACCTGACGGTTTTACGCTTCATTTCTCTTCCACGAGGTCAGGTGGATATGGTTCCACTGATATGTGGATGGTAAGGAGGACAACAATAGATGCCGACTGGGGCGAGGTTATAAATCTCGGTCAAAGAGTCAACAGTTCGTCAGCAGACAATGCACCGGCCTTTTCGGCCGATGGCAGTATGCTCTACTTCCAATCAAACCGTAGTGGCGGTTCAGGTGACTGGGATCTGTGGGAGGCATCAATCACCCCCATTGTAGATTTGAACGGTGATGGAATTGTAGATGCTGATGATATGTGTATCGTTGTTGACAACTGGGGTACAGACAATTCACTATGTGATATTGGCCCGATGCCGTGGGGTGATGGGATTGTCGATGTCCAGGACCTTATCATTCTTGCTGAGCATTTATTCGAGGAAGTCCCGGCGGTTGAATAGGTTGCACCCTGCAAGCTGGAGAAAGAAGAGTGAAGTAAAAGAAAGTAAATAAAAGAGAAAAATTTAAAGGAGACCAAAAATGAACGGTAAAACAAATCCCAATAAGCTTATGATAATATTGTTTGCCCTCCTAATCAGCACTGGCAATGCGAAGGCAGATTTCATCTTCGGCGAACCCACGAATCTCGGGCCGACTGTTAACAGTTCAGTTGATGACTATTTCCCCAATATCTCGATTGACGGGCTGACGCTCTACTTCCACTCCCGTCGAGAAGGCTCGTATGGGCCTTACGATATATGGGCGGCAACAAGAACAACGACAGAGGATCAATGGGGCGAGCCTGTGAATCTTGGGCCAATGGTCAACAGTTCCGCGGGTGACGGTGGCGCCAGCATCTCGGCCGATGAGCTGTCACTCTATTTCCATTCAGGGGGTCAGCGCGGTGGATCCGGGGGAGCAGACCTATGGGTGACTACACGATCTACGATAAACGATCCCTGGGAAGAACCTGTGAATCTTGGGCCGATTGTCAATAGTTCGTCCGGCGAGGTTTGCCCGAGAATCTCGGTCGATGGCCTGTCGCTCTTCTTTGCAACCAACAAAGCTGGCGGGTATGGCGGGCGGGACCTGTGGGTAACGAGGCGCGCAACGCTTGCAGACGCATGGGGTGAGCCAGTTAATCTCGGGCCAAATGTTAACACGCCCAAAGATGATATTGGTATTGACATCTCGGCCGATGGCCTGGTGCTATTTTTTTCGTCTCATCGGCTGGACGGGGCAGGTAATTTCGACCTGTGGGTGACAACTCGGCCAACTGTCTCCGAACCCTGGGTACCGGCGGCGAATCTGGGGCACAGAATCAATACGACTTATGGAGAGAGCGCTCCAAGCATCTCAGCCGACGAGCTTTCGCTTTACTTTTGCGATTACAATCTCAATCGACCCGATAAATCGGGTGACATTGATCTATGGCAAGCGCCAATCGTTCCGGTTGTTGACCTCAATATCGACGGTATAGTTGATGCCGCCGATATGCGCATCATGATTGACCACTGGGGCACAAACGAGAAACTTTGTGACATTGGCCCGACACCCCTCGGAGACGGCATTGTCGATGTCGAGGACCTGAAAGTTCTTGCTGAACATTTATTTGAGGAGCCGGGATTGATCGCATACTGGAAACTGGACGAGGTTGAAGGTGAGATAACCCATGACACCGCCAATGGTTATGACGGAACTTTACAAGGAGAGCCTACCTGGCAGCCTGAGAGTGGTATCGTTGATGGAGCGCTTCAGTTTGATGGAGTAGATGATTACATTGCTACCGGCTCTATATTGAATCCCACAAAAGGGCCTTTCAGTGTTTTCGCTTTGGTCAAAGGTGGTGCTTCAGGCCAAGTTGTCATCTCACAAATAGATAGTGTAAAATGGCTTTTTGCTGATTCAGCCGAAGGTAACTTGATGACAGACCTTAAAATGCCCGGCCGCTTTACAAAACCATTGCAGTCGCAAACAACTATCACCGATGGCGAGTGGCACCGTATAGGCTTTGTTTGGGATGGTTCTAACAGAACACTTTATGTTGATGGCATTATGGTGGCTCAAGACACACAGGATGGTCTGGAAGGCTCAGATAAGGGCCTATATATTGGCTGTGGTAAGGGTAGGGAACCCGGAACATTCTGGTCCGGCCTAATTGACGACGTCCGCATTTACAACCGAGTAGTAATCCCATAAGAAATCGAGGCGATGGCTCATTAAGCCAACTCAGAAAGAAACAAAACGTTCATAATAACCACACACTATCTCTTTTGCCCAAATGGCCGGCAGTTAGAGGGACTGCCGGCTCATTTTTTCCAAAAAGTTTATATGATTTATACATCTCATTTCATCCGGATACTTAATCCGATGATAAATAAATCTGTGAAATCCACGTAATCCGGGACTATTTTCAGTCAAAAACGCTCACTCTCAAAAACAAAAATCTAAATTTTCATAAATTTTTATCTCCCTTTTATATAACAAAAAATGCCCGAATTTTCGACTCAAAACTGCACACTCCTCTAATTATAGAGGGCTGCTTGCTTTTAGCAGAACCTGCCCTGAACGTAGTCGAATGGGTTTTTTCCCCTCAGAAGGAGTTGTTTTGAATTTGAGTCATT
>CAZWME010000702.1:0-3381 GCA_964634515.1 uncultured Pirellulales bacterium
GTTTTTTCCCCTTTTTCGATAAATATCAATAAGTTATAGCCCTTTTTTTATAATCGCTTATTATTGGAACAATCCTGTTAAATATGTATAATTGGTTGGTGTGAACGAATATGGATGGGTGTTTTACTAAGCCCTTTAACAGATTAAAACAACAAATCTGGCACCATAACAGGTTTTACTATGCCCTATAACATCCGAGTTGTACGAACATGCTCTAAAAAAGTGCGGCAAATGTAAATTTTTTATGTAATTTAGTCAATATACTGGAAAATCTCGCTGGAGAAACTGATATGAACAAACACTATACGCGCCGATGTTTCTTAAAGATAGCAGGCTTGAGTGCCGCCTTATCACTACATAATCATAAAGAGGCATTCGGACAGAACAAATCCCTTACCTCTACGAATAAGCCTAATATCATCTTTATTTTGACGGATGATCAGCGTTATGATGCGATGGGTTGCGCCGGACATCCATGGCTGAAAACACCAAATATGGACCGCCTGGCCGAAGAGGGTGTGCTGTTTAGGAACGCATTCGTAACAACCTCGCTGTGCAGCCCTTCGAGAGGCAGTTTTCTGACGGGTTGTTATGCACACACCCATGAGGTCTTCAGGAACTCTGGAAAGGACCCGAATTCTTCTTACCCGACTTTTCCCCAGCTCTTACAAAGGGATGGCTATGAGACGGCTTTTATTGGAAAATGGCATATGTCCAGGGAGGATTCGCCCCGGCCGGGATTCAACCATTGGGTGAGCTTTAGCGGACAGGGTAGATACGGCAATAACAAACTCAATGTAGATGGAAAAACCGCCCGTTCTGAAACCTACGTTACCGATGAGCTGACCAATTATGCGGTAAGATTTCTGAAGAAGCAGCATAATAAACCCTTCATGCTCTACCTGAGCCACAAGGCTGTACATGCCCCGTTCACCCCGGCAAAACGGCATGCGAATCTTTATTCAGATGTCGAAATCGAATCACGGCACAATCCAAAAGACAACCTGAAAACCAAGCCTAAATGGGGCAGGAAAATGGATAAAAACTGGAAGAGCCAGATACTTGCTTACTACCGTTCTTTAATGGCTGTCGATGAAAGTATTGGCCGTGTTTTTGATACGCTCGAAAAGATTAAGGCTCTCGACAATACCGTAATCATCTTTGCAGGTGATAATGGCTATTTCCACGGTGAACATGGTGGAATGTGGGACAAACGGGCCGCTTACGAACCATCCATGCGGATACCGCTTTTAATGCGTTATCCGCGCCTTGTAAAAACTGCGACTAAGTGCGAAGAAATGGTGCTGAACATAGACCTGGCCCCGACAATTCTTGAGCTGGCGGGAGTTCCGGCCCCCGGCTCGATACAGGGGCAAAGCTGGCTGAGCGTGCTTAAAGGCCGCCCCGGGCGAAAGAGTTTTCTCTACGAATACTTTCAGGAAACGGACCGAAGATATAAAAGGCCGACCGTGATTGCCGTCCGGACAAAACAATGGAAATATGTCACTTACCCTCTCGATGACAGTCTGACCAGCGAATTGTACAACTTAAGAACCGATCCGGAGGAGCTCAACAACCTTTTTGGCAATCCCGGATATGCTGATATTACAGAACAAATGAAAAAAGAGCTGGCGCAGCTTCAAAAGAAAACCGGCTTCAGGTATCCGCCATAATAAATTTATAATATCAGGAAACGTTCATTATATACACTTTATCATCTCAGGAGGCAGTATGACCAAAGCACATATCGTTTTTGTATCTCTATTATGTGGTCTTGTAAACACGAGCTTTATATTTTCCGGAGAAAAAGCCGTTATGTCGCGAGGCTATTCCATCGAGTTGATTGACCTTGCTCAAGAAAGCCATCGCCAGGTCATAGTTGATAGGGAGCCCGGCCAGTATCTTGGCCATCCGACAACAGTTTTGCTGGAGGACAACAAGACCATAATAGCGGTCTATCCGAAAGGCCACGGACGTGGCGCCATAGTAATGAAGAAAAGCATCGATGGCGGTTTGACCTGGTCGGACAGATTGCCGGTTCCGAATAACTGGGCGACATCAAAAGAAGTACCGACTCTCTATCGAGTTATCGACAAGCGGGGCATTAAAAGGCTCATAATGTTCTCAGGTTTATATCCTATCCGTATGGCGATTTCGGAAGATGACGGCCGGACCTGGACACCCCTGAAACCTATAGGCGACTTCGGCGGGATTGTTGTCATGAGTTCCCTCGTAAAACTAAAAAACGCCGATTATATGGCTCTCTTTCATGACGATGGTCGGTTTCTCCACGGTGCCGGCAAAAGAACAAACTTTCAGGTGTTTAAGACAATTTCCAAAGATGGAGGATTGACCTGGAACGGACCCGAGGTTATAGCCGAACACCCGACCGCGCATTTGTGTGAGCCGGGAGCCATAAGGTCGCCGGACGGCAAACAAATAGCGCTGCTTTTACGAGAGAACAGCCGTAAGTACAATTCGTTTGTTATTTTTAGCAATGACGAAGGAAAAACCTGGACCAGACCCGTCGAGTTGCCGGGCGCGCTCACCGGTGACAGGCACACAGGCCGATATGCGCCGGATGGCAGGCTGTTTATTACTTTCCGTGACATGACTCACGAAAGCCCAACAAGAGGTGACTGGGTTGGATGGGTAGGGAAATATGAGGACATTGTCTATGGCCGCCAGGGGCAGTATCGCATCAGGTTAATGGATAACCACAGGGCAACCGATTGCGCCTATCCGGGTCTTGAATTGCTGCCGGATGGTACGTTTGTCACGACAACTTATGGCCACTGGATAGAAGGCGAACAACCGTTCATTGTAAGCGTTCGTTTCAAGCTGGAAGAAATTGACGCTAAAGCCCGTTCAAAACGCTAAGATTTCTGCCTTTCGTTTTTTGGCCGATGCTTCCACCGCCGGTGCAGCCACCAATACTGGCTTGGGTCCTCCCTGACAAATTCTTCGATTGCTTTGGTATATTCTTCAGTAATCCACTCCAGCGGATTGTCCTTTTCGGCCCATTCTTCGGGAAAGATAATGCGATTAACCCCAATCTCAAAGAAAAAACGGTTATCAATCCTTCTGCTGTACCCAACTACTATCGGAACGTTATAGGTAATAGCAAGCAATCCGATACTCTTATAAGTGCTGGCCTTTCGACCGAAGAAATCGACAAATATTCCTTTTCTACCCGCATCCTGGTCGGCAATAAAACAGAGGGTGGCCCCGGTTGAGGTTATTTTTTCCATTAATTCGGCTGCGCCCTTTTTGTCGATTATTTGCTGACCGGCCCGTTTGCGGACTCCATATAAATAATCGTTTATGAACCTGTTGTCTAATGGCCTGGCAATACTGTAAATGTTAAAACCAAACAGCCCC
>CAZWME010000703.1:0-3378 GCA_964634515.1 uncultured Pirellulales bacterium
GCCATTTTATCGAACATATAATCTTTGTGGTTTACTTTGCTGTTTAAATACTCGATACAAATAGTAACTTTTTTCTTCTCAGCACGTCCGGCCACCTGCTTAAGGGCGGTTACCATATTGTCAATACCCACATCATCTGGCGTGCCGGCACGGTTTCCGGGGAAAGTAATTACATTTGGGTATTCATACTCTGCGGTCGCATCGATTGCCGTGCGGATTTGTGCCAGGCATTGCTTGTGATTCTCTTTTCGGTTTAATCCCTTCGTTAGGCCGTGAGTATTCACCATTGAGCATTCAAGACCGTGTTTCTTAAGTGTAGGAAAGTCCTTCGGACCGAGTAGGTCGATTGCTTTTAAGCCCATCTTCTTGCAAACCGCACAAAATTTATCAAGTGGAATTTTTCCATAACACCATTTACTCACGGATTGATTAATGCGACCTATCTTAACGATTCGTTCGATATTATCAGACATAGCGGCGCCTCCAATACCTGTCAATGAGCCGGCAACTGTACCGGCGGCCATCAGGGAAGTATTGCCAATAAATGACCGTCTTGAGAGTTTATCTTTTTCCATCGGTTCTCCTTTTCAATTTTATGTTATTTCAAAATACTTCATAATTAGCACTTATAAACATTCTATTAAGTCTTAAGCTGTTCTTTCAAAGACTCGACCAGCTTAATCACCTCATCTGCGGCCTTTTCAATCGAAACTTTTTGACTTTCGGATTCACATCTAAGTTTTATCTCGACGTTGCCCTCTGCGACGGATCTTTTACCCACAGTGACTCTCACGGGTATGCCGATCAGGTCGGCGTCTTTGAATTTCACTCCCCCGCGAAGGACCCGGTCGTCCAGCAATACGTCAACACCGTTGTCGAGCAACTGCAGGTAAATGTCCTCCGCTGCTTTGGCAACATTGTCATCATCCTGATTGACCGAAGTTACTATCACTTCGAAAGGTGAAATACTAATCGGCCAGATAATACCGTTGTCGTCATTACCGCCTTCGATGGCCGAGGCAAGAATGCGGTTTATTCCAATACCATAGCAGCCCATAATACAGGGATTCTCATTACCTTCTTCATCCAGAAACTTTGCACCGAGTTTTTCGCTGTATTTGGTACCCAGCTTAAACACCTGCCCGACTTCGATGCCCTTCTTAAAAAGCAGCTTTGTGCCGTTATATGTATCACCCTCTCCGGCGTAGCGGATATCGATAAGCTGGGCGTCACTTATATTAAAATCTCGGCCCGGCAAAACATTCGTTACGTGATAATCGGTCTTGTTCGCACCGGTTACCCACACAGGCATCGCCGCTACCCCATGGTCCATGAGTAGCGTATCGACCTTGCCGACTATCCCGACAGGCCCGGCAAAACCAACCTGCGCACCGGTAACCTTTTCTATCGTACTTTCATCCGCCAGCTCTGCATGCCTACCACCAACAGCCAGCCTTAGCTTCTCCTCATTAACATCATGGTCACCGCGTATCAGTACCGCTACTGTTGTCTCTTCAGCCGAATAAATTAGCGTCTTTACCATCTGAGCAGGCTTTGTCTTGAGAAATTCACAGACCGCATCGATACTCCCAATGTTTGGTGTATGTACTTCCTCCATTGGCGGAATCTCATCTTTAGCTGTATCTTTTGGCAATGGGTCCACCGCTGCTCTTTCGAGGTTTGCTGCGTAAGAGCCGTCATCTGTATAAACGATAGTATCTTCGCCTGATTCGCACGGGATAGTAAACTGATGAGACCCGGAGCCGCCCATTTCGCCGGACTCGGCCTCGACAATCACATATTCGAGGCCGCAGCGTTTGAATACGTTGCAATAAGCATCATACATTGCCTTGTATGATACATCGAGTCCTGCCGCATCGCAGTCGAAGCTGTAGGCGTCTTTCATAATGAATTCGCGGGAACGAATCGCCCCAAACCGGGGACGGAACTCATCGCGGAATTTCGGGCTTATCTGGTAAAGATTAATGGGCAACTGCTTGTACGATTTTATTTCTCCTGCAACCATAGACGTAAAGACCTCCTCAGCCGTAGGCCCGAGGACATTCATTCTGCCGTGGCGGTCTTCGAGGCAGAATATTGTTGGGCCGTAGTCGGTGCTCCGGCCGGTTCTGTCCCAAAGCTCTTTCGGCTGCATCGACGGGACCAAAATTTCCTGTGCCCCGGCTTTGTTCATCTCATCGCGTACGATTCCAATAACCTTAAGCAGGCTTCGCCAGCCCAACGGCAGGTAAGTATAGGTTCCACTGGCTACTTTGCGTATTAAGCCGGCTCGAATCATCAGTTTGTGGCTGGCTGCTTCCGCATCGGCGGGAATTTCCTTGACCGTTGGTATAAACATCCGGCTGTATCTCATTTTTGACCTTTGTATTTCGTTAATTAGCTACTTAAAAATTTACAACTCACCATTCATTAAGAACACTTTTATAGCCCGAAAGTGAAAGCTTTGCAAGAATATTTCATAACTACCTGCGCAAAAGAGTTGATCGGCAAATTAAATTTCTGTGTAATTTTCTTGCAATATGGCAGTGTCGATAGTAAAGTTACTCAAAATTTATCTTTAAGGTTTTATAAAAGAATAATAATCAGGGCGATTAGCTCAGTTGGCAGAGCAGCTGACTCTTAATCAGCGGGTCGCAGGTTCGAGTCCTGCATCGCTCAGTGAAAAACCTCTGGAAAAGTCCTCGAACTGGCTACGCTTTTACTGCTCGGCCTTGGTACGGTGATGTTCAGAAAAAAACGCTAAGCTTAGGATAGAGAGAGTAAGGACACCGAAGACTATTGCTGAAAACCCAGCAGGAACAGGCAAGCAAAGCACATATTACCTCGTGCACGCACACTGAGCGGTTGGTTTGGGAATAGCTTTTATTTTCAGTTCAGCCCTGCCTGAAAGAAAACGTCGTATCTCCATCTTGGTTGCCCACTTATGAGAATCCAGCTCATTGCGTATTGCCGGCCTGGGTCTAATTGTTCTTTTTTTATCAATTGTCCTTTTCATTTTGCACCATCTCCTTTATCGGCTGTTCCGGCCGCTTGCTTAATGAGAGTTTAGGGCAAAATCCGGCTGCGGTAATGCCTCGCAGCAAATGCTAAATTAAAACCCCCGCGATTGTTGCCGTCATAAACGCCGCTAATGAGCCGCCTATCATTGCTCGAAGGCCTATCTTCGCGAAATCTTTTCTCCGGCTTGGCACCAGTGAACCGATTCCGCCTATCTGAATGGCGATTGAACCGAAATTGGCAAAGCCGCACAAAGCGAAACTGGCGATCGCAACGGTCCGGGGCGCAAGATCGCTCGCCGCCTGCTGCAGACTGAGGAAAGCGACGAATTCGTTGAGCACCACCTTCTGGCCGAACAAT
>CAZWME010000704.1:0-3375 GCA_964634515.1 uncultured Pirellulales bacterium
CTTTATTGATGGTGTTCTTCAGGACCAGATAAGCGGGCAGGTGGATTGGCACCAGATGATGTACACGATATCCGATCCGGGTTCGCATGTTTTGGAGTGGCGATACTTGAAGGATTATAGCGTAAGTGGAGGAGACGATAGCGGCTGGATTGACCTGGTGGAGTGGTCAAACGGAACTCAACCTCCTTCTGATCCGCTTTCCGAGGCTTTGGATACGAATTTGAGTTTCACAACAGATGGCGATGCCGACTGGTTTTCGCAAACCACAACGGCTTATTTTGATGGTGATGCCGCCCAGAGCGGAGAGATATTGGACGAGCAGGAGTCGTTGATACAGACAACAGTTGACGGGGTGGGGACGTTGAGCTTTTTCTGGAAGGTATCATCTGAGGTCGGTTATGATTTTCTGGAGTTTTTTATTGACGGTGTGCTTCAGGATAGAATCAGTGGGTCGGTTGACTGGGATCAGATTAGTTATACGATCACCGACCCGGGTTTGCACGTATTGGATTGGCGATATGTCAAGGATAAGGGTGTCAGTTCTGGCAGTGACAGCGGCTGGATAGATCGGGTGCAATGGTCGGGTGGAACTCCGCCGCCCTCTGATGATCCGCTTTCACAGGCATTGGATACAGGTTTGAGTTTTACAACAGCCGGGGAGGCCGACTGGTTTGACCAGACCGCAGTGGCTTTCTTTGACGGGGATGCAGCCCAGAGCGGAGATGTCCTGGACAACCAGGAATCATTGATACAGACGACGGTCAGCGGGGCGGGGACGTTCAGCTTCTACTGGAAGGTGTCTTCTGAGGGCGATTATGACTTTTTAGAATTTTACATTGACGGCGTGCTTCAGGACAGAATAAGCGGATTGGTTGACTGGCACCAGATGACTTATACGATCACCGGTTCGAGTGCGCATATTTTGGAATGGCGATACTTCAAGGATTATAGCGTAAGTGAAGGAGACGACTGCGGATGGATCGACCTTGCGGAGTGGTCGGGCGGAAGTCAACCTCCATCCGTCGGTACGCTTTCCGAGGCTTTGGATACTAATTTGAGTTTCGCAACGGACGGCGATGCAGAATGGTTTTCGCAGATAGAAACGACTTTCTTTGATGGTGATGCAGCCCGGAGCGGAGGTATTTCAGACGAGCAGAGTTCGTTGATACAGACGACGATCAGCGGGGCGGGGACGTTCAGCTTCTACTGGAAGGTATCATCTGAGGAAAATTATGATTATCTGGAATTTTACATAGACGGTGAGCTTCAGGACAAAATCAGCGGGTCGGAAGACTGGCATCAGATGATATACACGATTACCGAATCGGGTTCACATACTTTGGAGTGGCGATATGTCAAGGACTGGAGTGAGAGTGCAGGAGATGACAGCGGCTGGGTGGACTTTGTGGAATGGTCGGGTGGAAGTCAACCTCCTTCCGGTGGTTCCCTTTCGGAGGCTCTGGATACAAGTGTGAGTTTAAGCACGGGCGGCAATGCGGACTGGTTTAACCAGAGCTCGATGTTTTATATCGATTCGGATGCGGCCCAGAGCGGAATTATCTCGCACAATCAGGAGTCCTGGATGCAAACTACGGTCAGCATTTCAGGGACGATTGGCTTCTATTGGAAGGTATCTTCCGAGGTCGGTTATGACGTGCTGGAGTTTAACATTGACGGCTCATTGCAGGACAGCATCAGCGGTTCGACGGACTGGCAGCAGATTTTATACGCGCTGCCTTCGGGTACATACGAGTTGAAATGGCGATATGTCAAGGACTGGAGTGTAAGCGAAGGAGAGGACGCCGGCTGGGTGGATGGGCTGAATGTAAATTAACATTGTTTGGATGGGCTGATAATCAGGCCATCTTTGAAAACAGGAAAATACAATGGCCCCTGTTCTACTGTAAAGGTAAGACAGGGGCTTTTCAATTGATTATAGATAAATGATGATTGATTATTTGTGGATTGCTGCTTCCCTATCGTGGTCGAGGACAGGTTTTAGTTGTTACATTTAATCCGTGCAATAAAGACCGCTCCTTTACGGTGAAAGCTCTGTTAGCTGCCGGGGGGCAGGTTACTCGGATTCTTTTTTCTTTGCATATTGGGCGACGATTTGCTGCTGGACATTGGGCGGTACAATTTCATAATGACTGAGTGTCATCGAGTAACTGCCGCGTCCGCCGGTAACGCTTTTGAGCTGGCTGTTATATTTTGTAACTTCGGCCAACGGCACCTGTGCTTTAACGACAATATAGTTTCCAGGCAGCATATCCTGTCCAATTACTCTGCCGCGTTTCGATGCCATGTCGCCTGCGATATCGCCCATATTCTCAGCGGGTATAGTAATCTCCATATCCACTATCGGCTCGAGCAGGGCGGCTTTTGCCTTTTGTACGGCGTCAGTGAATGCTCCCTTGCCAGCGGCGCGGAACGCCACCTCCTTTGAATCGACCGGATGGTGTTTTCCATCATAAACCGACACTTTTACATCCTGCAGTGGGAATCCCGCAACGACCCCAGACTTCATTACGTCGTTAACGCCCTTGGCAACGGCTGGCTCAAACTGTCCCGGGATTGAACCGCCGAAGATATCCCAGCTATACTCTAAAGACGGGTCGGAGTTTCTTTCGGCCGGTTCGACGCGAAGATATACTTCACCGAATTGTCCCGCTCCGCCGCTCTGTTTTTTGTGGCGGTAGTGGCCCTCGGCTTTGGCGGTAATTGTCTCGCGGTAAGGAATCTTAGGCTCCTTTGTTGTTATTGAGAGCTTATAACGGTTTTTCATTTTCTCGAGCATTATCCGCAAGTGCAAATCACCAAGGCCGTTGGCAACAAGCTCCTTTGTCTGGGCGTCTCTGCTAATCTTGAAGCAGGGGTCTTCTTCGCATAATTTTTCAAGTGCAGTACCGATTTTCTGTTCGTCGCCTCTTGTAGCCGGCTCAAGTGCCAGGGAAAACATCGGTTCCGGGGCGGCTGGCATTTCGAATTTTCCAGATACTTTGCCATCGTGTATAAGGTCGCCGGTTCTTAGCTCTTCTACCTTTGCCAGGGTAATGATATCACCGGCAATACCTGCATCGACTTCCTTATTTTCGCCGCCCTGAGATTTTAAAATATGACCCGGTCGAATGCTCTTTTTCCCGTTGTTGCAGAACAGATGAGTGTCTGCTTTAATTGTTCCGCTGAAGATGCGGATTGTAGAATACTTCATATTCGAGCGAGGGTCGAAGCCTACGCGAAAGACCAGTCCGGCCAGCGGGCCGGCAGGATCAGCGGAAAGTTCCTTAGAGCTGTCGCCATCTTTGAGGACGGTGGGCTTCGCCTGGATGGGCGAGGGGGTATAATTTACAATGATATCCAGAAGCTCTTGTATGC
>CAZWME010000705.1:0-3373 GCA_964634515.1 uncultured Pirellulales bacterium
TGCTCTAAAGAAAGTTAAAAATTCAAGATTATTAGTAGTGCAGGAGCAGGAAATCCTCGGAAATTATGATATACAAGGGATGGACTTTCACTCCCCATTACCCGAGGATTACAACGAGGTCTACTCGGAAAACCTGAGAAAGATAGGACTGGAAGTAACGCATGCGAGTTTGATTGAACTGAATGAAGAGATAGAAGAGATGGACAAGAGCGAGGCGGAAAAGACCACTGATATGTGGATAAACGAGGCTAAGGAGATAAGGGAGACAAATAGAGAGGAACTGTTGAAGTCAGCAAGGATGTATTGGGGTATGGAAAGGTTAATGGAAAAATATAATGCAAATGGAATAGCTATCCGAAGTTTGGTTCCCTGGGTAAGGGGAACAATAAATACTACACCTTGTTTAGCAAATACTGAGTTAAATAAACAGAATAGAGTGGGAGTGTGTGAGGGGCTAGTCAATAACGCTATTACTGAAATGTTCGGCATCTATGTCACAGGAAATCCAAGCTTTATTGGAGATGTTATTGGCATAGACAGGATTAATGATACAGTCACATTTGCCCATTGTCAATGTCCGATAAATCCGCATGGAAGTGACAAGGTACCTTATGTCATAAGAAGCCATGCTTTGCAGAAGGGGAACGAGATGCTACCGAATGATTATCCCGAAGCAGGTCCTAATCTCGGTGCAGTTGTCCAAGTAGAACTTCCCACAGATGAAGTTGTTACGGCGGTAAAATTCAGCCTCTATGACAAGAAAATAGGAATCAGCACCGGATTAAGTGTTCCAGGAGATGAACTTTACAGGAATTTTAAGGATATACTTTGCAGGACTAAGCTTGTCATGAGAACCGACACAGAGGCATTTGAAAGAAATTATGATACCTCTTCTCTCGGAGTTCACAGAAATCTTATTTATGGTGATCATAGGGCGAAGATAAAAGACCTTGTTGCCTTGACTGGCTTTGAGATTATGGAGGAAGATAAATAAGATTATTCAAAAAAATAAAAGGCAGAAGATGGGAAAGAAAACGCAAGATTATTTAATTAAACCTATTGGGATAGTGAGCAGTGATTATAGAGAAGCTTCTTTAACCCTTCAAGAACAGGACTTAGAACTCGATGAAGAAATCTTAACTAGAACAAAAACAAATAAAGGGAATATATCTGAGCTTATTATTAATGAAGAATATAAGGATTGCTTGGATGGAATAGAAGAATTTTCCCATATTATGGTATTATATTGGTCACATCGAATAAATGATAAAGACCGGCGTGTTATCAAGGTTCATCCAGCAGGGAAAAAAGAGTATCCTTTAGTTGGAGTATTTGCCACTCGCTCTCCAGTTCGGCCTAACCCTATTTGCGCGACCACGGTAGAGCTGTTAGAAAGAAGAGAGAATATATTAAAAGTAAAGAGTTTAGATGCTATTGATGGAAGCCCAATAGTTGATATAAAGGTTCACAGTCCTTCTTATGATAGCCCTTCCGATGTAAAACAGGCTGATTGGATGGAAGAGCTAATAAAATATTTTAGAGAGAAGTTAAAATAAGATTCAGGGGTTAAACGAATGTATGCAAAAGAGCATCTGCAGAAGCACGCTGAAGAAATCTTGAAAGAAGCAGGGATTCAAGAAAGCCAAAGGGTCTTGGATTGTTGTTGCGGCTCAGGTACTTATACAATCCCCTATTGACCTAATACCTGATTTTATTCCTGGAATAGGATTCCTGGATGATGCTGCGGTCATCGCTTTAGCAATAGCCTATGTACGCAAAGAGGTGGATAACTTCAGAGAATGGGAAAGATCAGCAAGAAAAAAGAAGGTATGAGAGAATTGGCCTTAACTCAGAAGCATCTGGAAATCAATCTAACGACTGAACATATTATTAAGTGCGGTTTAGTCAATCTATCAAGTTAATGACAGCGTACAGCAGGAAACCTTCTGCATTCGATTGAGTTCCGTCGAACCGCGCGTAATATGAAAGATGAGCGGTGCATTTTTTTAGCATCCGCTCAACCCGTTTGTTAGCATTTACCTTTCTTTCCACCGGACTTTCTTCCAGAGCCTTTTCCTAGAGCCCGTCCCTTACCACTACCACGCCCATCACGAGGGCCGCCGGATCCTTTTGGAGGGCCTTTTCCATCTTTTTTAGGCATGTTGATCACCTCCTTTCATGCCAACTATGTATATATGGTTTCCGTATAACATCCCAAACTTCTCGTCATTCATAAAAATCCCGGCCGTTGTTGTATTCTAATAAAGTACAAACAAATTTTGGCCTGTCAAGAATAAACTGACGAACGAATAATTGCATTTTCGATTTAATGACTTTTCTATAAAAATAAACTATCAATGGCTTTTTCCCCCTTAGGTACTGATTGAGAATATGTGGATATCGAATTCTGCTGACCATCAATACCCCTGTACCAAGGGCACAAAACGGCAGGGTAT
This sequence comes from uncultured Pirellulales bacterium, assembly GCA_964634515.1. GTDB lineage: Bacteria > Planctomycetota > Phycisphaerae > Sedimentisphaerales > Anaerobacaceae > NIOZ-UU13. Next base: position 2,457 of record CAZWME010000705.1, read on the forward strand.
AAATAATTACATTCAGGCTCGGCAAAATTTCCTGATGCAGGATTACTAAACTGACTATTACCCCCGCAGCGGCAGGTGTTGGCAAACCCACGAAACTCATATGAGCGGATTTGTCCTCCTCTTTTTCCACGTTAAATCTGGCTAATCTAACGGCCACACAGCTTATATATCCAGCCGCTGCCGCCCAGATAAAACGCTCCAGAAAAGTTCCATTGGTAGGATTAAGTCCGGCAAAACCCGAGAGTTTGTATTCCAGAACTCTTAGCATTAAAAATGCCGGTGCCATCCCGAAGCTTATTATATCACAGAGACTGTCAAGCTGTCCGCCAAAACTGGAAGTGCTCTGGTTCATTCGTGCCAGTCGGCTGTCGAGCATATCGGCTATCATTGCAAGCAGGATCATATAGCCGGACATTGCAAAATAAGAAAATCCCCCGGGGCCGGGCATTGCGGCTTTGCCGGCAAAGACAATAGCTGCAAAACCACATACGCCGTTGAGAATAGTTACCAGCGACGGCAGAATAGTAATGTGCTTTAGCCTTGGCCTTCTCACACGCCGTAAGAGGTTCTTCCTGGCAGATTTGTTTTTTGATCTTGGCATATCTTGTATTTCGTTATTCATATTTTACCAGGGTTGTAAGGCCTGCTTTTACTTTATCGCCTATTTTGACTATACACTTTGCATTTTCACGAAGGGGCACATATAATTCTGTCCTCGAGCCGAATTTTAACATCCCGAATTTCTGACCGCCGGTCAATTGTTGCTATTCTATTGTATCACAAACGATTCGCCGGGTAATAGCCCCGCTGATTTGCCTTACAATCAACCTGTCATATGGACTGTCCGTTCTGGTTAGCCACAGCTCATTGGACTCATTGACTCATACCGACTCAGGATTTAGTGCGTTTTTGTACTT
>CAZWME010000706.1:0-3371 GCA_964634515.1 uncultured Pirellulales bacterium
CATGTCCTTTTTTATGCAACCCCACCTACCCATTTCTCGGATGAACCAAATTTAATGCAAGGTGTTTATATACAACCGATTAAGAACAAAAATGCAGCAACAGCGCAGAAAAACAGCACTGTCATATAAAATGATTATGCAGAGACTACCCGCCGGTCATTTCCTAAGAATTTTCTGCCCTTTGAAGTGCAGATTTAAGCCGTGACCCTATTTTTTCTTCTTCTTTTCTTTTTTGGGCTTCTTGGGCTTCTTTTCTTTAGGTTTTTTCTCTTTCTTGGGCTTCTTCTCTTTCTTGGGCTTTTTCTCTTTTTTGGCTTTCGGCGCTTTCGGGGCTTTTTTCACTTTAGGCTTCTTGGGCTTTTTAACCTTGGCAGCACCACCGCCACCGGTCATAAATGCCACAACGGCTATAACTAAAGACACTCCGAAGGCCCCACCCATAATATACCAGATGTAAACCCGTACGCTTGAAAGAATCGAAGGCATCAACTCTCTTTGACCTGAGACAGCCACGACCGCAGTGTAAATTACAATGAAAAAAGGCAAAAACAGCAGCATTCCCAAAATATTGCTTTGCATATTCGGTGCCGCTTCGATATGCGGCCGGCCAAATGCCATCGGAACTTCCGGGGCCGGCTCGGAAATCATAGGAGCCTCTTCCTCCAGCATTTCTCCTGCTTCAGCAGCAACTGCCGCTGCAGAATCGGTGCCGACCTCCTCTAAAGCCGCTTCCCCGCCTTCGACCTCATCCGTATAAATTTCGTCAAGAATACCACCTAATGAAGTGTCATCAGCCTGCAGTGAAAGGTCCAGCAAACCGGAGCCGCTTCCGAAACTATCCAGATTGACATCTCCTTCGATTTCTTCCAGCGGCATTTCAGGTCCTGTACCCGCGGTACCCATTGGGATTGCGGTCTCGGCCAGCGTATCATCCGTTATCTCATAATCGGCATCGGTGTCACCGAGAACACTTATTCCTTCACCTGTCAGAGCAGTGTCCGCGTTTGTCAATTCACCCGGAGCAACGGGAGTCCCCGTTTCCGGCGCCAACAAAATCTCACTCGTGCCCGCAGCCTCTTCCGGTGGTGCCAGCACCTCCTCTTCCAGAGCTTCCGGCTCAGGGCTTTCATCGGCCGGAATATCAAGCTCTAATTCTTCGGCTTCCGGAATTTCCGGTTCTGACTCTTGAAGCTCTGAGACTTCCGGCTCCAATACTTCCGGTTCCGGGATTTCCGGTTCCGGCATTTCCGGTTCCAATACTGCCGGCTCCAAGGCTTCCGGGATTTCCGGCTCCAATACTTCCGGCTCCGGGATTGCCGGCTCCAAGACTTCAGGCTCCAATGCTTCCGGGATTTCCGGTTCCGGGCTCTCTTCGGACGCCTGAACAGATGCTTCGGACATCAATGCTTCGACTTCCTCAACCTTGAATAGTAAATTAGGGCCGTCGCGAAACTCACGCAAGTTGCCTTCCTGGACAATCTGTTTTATTTCCTCCTCTGTCTTATTGAGCTTCTCGGCGGCTTCCTGTAATGAATAAAACATCCCAGCCATAATCACCTATCTCCTACATGAAACACCGTGGCTTACCACGGCTCTGGCAAGCTAATAACAAACTCTATTATCAGTCATTGTATCCGGAACGCCTGCAATATGCAACCTTTTTTTTGATGAAAATACAGTAAATCGACTGTCCTAAGGCTATTTTATAACATTTCAGTCTGCAAAAACGTAACTATCTCAAAATCTAAGCCGTACATTTTGCCCACAAGATGTTATGGTCGGTCTATGCCAAAAGGCACAATGAATTAGTTTCTGAAAAAAAACAATAAAAATTATAGGACTATTAAATATTCTTTCCTTGACGGGAAAGTGTCTGATTTGGTATAAATAATGTTTGTTAAGTCTGTGGTTTCGCAGAGTTTGCTCTCAGAGAAGTCATTGAGGTTGAAATCTGTGGATTTGGTCACCTGTTTTGGGGAATTTTTTAGTTTTCCAAATAGAGGAGGATGAGTATTATGCAAAACACAAGGTTAGGGGTAACGGCGGCTTTGTGTTTCGAAGTGAAGATTATCACATCTCAATGGAAAGTTCACATTTCAAAAAACCACAAATGTTCTGGTGTGTGGCCAGAGCATACTCAATAATTATCTTAATCTTTTTTTGGGAGAACTATTATGTGCAAAAAATTGATTTACCTGGTTTCTTTGATTCTGGTACTAAGCATGGCCGGTAATGGATTGGCAGGTGTCTCGAAGCCGGTACCTGCCAACGGTGCTATACATGAAGACACATGGGCAAACATTTCCTGGGAGGGAACTGGCGCCTCGTACGATGTATATTTTGGCGACAATTTTGAAAATGTGAACGACGGTACCGCCGACACGTTCCAGGGCAATCAAACCACAAAATTTTATGTTGTCGGCTTTCCGGGATTCGCTTTTCCGGACGGCCTTGTTCCGGGAACAACTTATTACTGGCGGATTGATGAAATACAGGCTGACGGTACCATACACACGGGCATCCTCTGGAGCTTTTCGATTCTTGCCAAGATTGCAAACAAGCCGGAACCGTCTGATGGTGCCGAGTCCGTAGATCCGAATAACGTGACCCTTAAATGGACGCCGGGTTTCGGAGCGAAATTACATACAGTTTATACCGGCACCAATTATGACGAAGTTAAAAACGCCACTGGTGGCTCTTCCCAGGCAGCCACAACCTTTTCGCCAGGCCAGCTCGAACCAGAACAGATTTATTACTGGCGTGTCGATGAGTTCGACGCCGCCGAGACACATAAAGGCGAAGTCTGGACTTTCACGACGCCGGGTACTGTCGGGAAGCCGCAGCCAACGAATGGTGCCACAGATATACAGATGAATATGATTCTGAGCTGGTCACCGGCAGATAGTGCCGCCTCGCACGAACTCTACTTCGGCACAGACAAAGAAACAGTGATCACCGCCGGTACCGGTTCGCCCGAGTACATAGGTCCCAAGACACTTGGTGATGAGAATTATGATCCCGGTCTCCTTGAGCCGGACGCGGCGTACTACTGGCGCGTGGATGAAGTCGATAGTCAGGGCAATGTGTCGAAAGGCCCCATCTGGGGCTTTACCACAGGTGATTTCCTCCTTGTTGAGGGCTTTGAGAGCTATAGCGATGACGATGCGGCCGGCGAAGCCATCTGGCAACACTGGATCGATGGCTTCGGCGTTCCTGAGAACGGTGCGCAGGTCGGTAATCTGCTACCCCCTTATGCAGAGCAGTCAATTGTCCATGGCGGTCTGCAATCGATGTCGCTGCTTTATGCAAACACGGACGGCGTAAAGTATTCGGAGGCAGATCTTACGTTGGGCGATTTGCGTGACTGGACG
>CAZWME010000707.1:0-3371 GCA_964634515.1 uncultured Pirellulales bacterium
CTGAGGATGGTACATGACCTCATTGAAGACTACCACAGAATCAGCCGTTGCTCCGCAAGCCAGAAGGACGATGCAAAGACAAGAAAACCGAATTTTGTGTTTCAAGGTATTTAACATAACATTCAATCCTTGCTATGGACAATGATGAATAACCTAATGGCTATGCATAACACTCCTCAGTAATATAATAACAAGTTTTGCATTCAATGTCGAAGGTAAAAATGTAAGGCTGTGAGTTTCTGTGGAATTTTTGAAAAAGTCCCTTGATTTTAGTGCATACTATTAGTTTTGGGAGATTTAGACCTTGCAGAGCTAAGTGTGCTTGTCAGGGACTAAAAGGACCGCGTGACATCAAGTCTGTCCTTATTAGATAATAAGCAGTTACGTCCTGAATTACTTTCCGATCCAACGACAGCATGCTGGGCATAAATGGTGCTTGATTTGGTGCATAACAACCGATCCATCGGTGGTCCAATCTTCGCTTGTAATCGCCGGCTAGTTTTCCTTTTTCATGAACTGAAAAACACCACATTTTTCAGGTGACACGTTGACTCCATTTTGACGCCACAAGTGTTAATTTTGCCTATATTGAGTCCGAAATAATGTCAATTTTTTGTGAAAATGCAGATATTTTTTAACAATTTTCTATGTGTAATCGGATTAAGTATATGGTGAGAAAAAATCTATCAATCGTATAATTCTTTTGGGGATAAACACGTCTCAGAGTAGTCCTTTAGAAAATGCTGAAGTGGCTTGACTTCTTATAAACTGATGTGTGAAGTTCGTATGTGATACCCCTAAACAACCGGGGCCTATACTGAATCAGTCAGTATAAGCCCTGATTTTACGAATCTACTGCATAATTTTTACTTAACAATCGAATCTATGCTTACTGTGCCGGAAGATAAAGGCGAACATTATCAATAAATATTGTACCTGAACCGCCAGCCTGAAGATTGTTCTTATCCCCGACACCAACGGTAATTGTATCGACATTCGTAAGATCAATACCCTGGTCGGCAAAAACCTGTAGGGGGATCTTCCATTCCGTCCAAACATCTACCTGGGTTACCTCTGGGTTTTCGTGGTACTCAACTTCACCACCATTGAGAGCAACATACATCGGTGCACCAATGTTAATCAAATCACCCTTGAACCAAAATGCCAACGTATCAATCCCTCTTTCTGTCCAATCACGTGGATAAGTTAGTGTCAAAGTCGCCTCGGATTTTCCGATACTGTTGTCGTATGCAAAAGGCATCGACTGCAAACCACTGTGAACGTTAGTCTGTTCTGCAAAGGGAGGACTGACATAGCCAACGACAGAGCCATTTGCCGGGTCGTCAAATCCGTCTATCCACGTAAGAAATATCCTGTTGCTGTTCGGGTCAGTTGGGTCAAGGTCATTGTAGGACTCAAAATCGTCCACGATAAAATAGTTGATTACCGTAAAGCTCGAGACATTGCCTTTCCATGGACTATTTGGGTGCAGATCATTGAACTCATCGACCCGCCAGTAATAACTCTGGCCAAATTCGAGAAGGCCGGGAGGGTCATAAGTAGTTTCGACTTGGTTTTGACTTACCAGAACACTGTTCGGATCATTGTCTCTGCTGACGTCGTTGACATCGTCGAAAACCATTCCGAAGTACACATCATGCGTCTCAGCGTAGTCTCCCGCCATCCATTTAAGGATGGCATCGCGGGGCACGTCTTTCTTTCCATCTGCTGGGTTAGGGTGATAGGCCTTCTCAGAGGACACGAGTACAAGCTTCGTAAGACCTTCCTCGGCAAAGTATTTCGCATGAACAGCCTTGGCAGCCACGGTGGTGTAAATATTGCCGGCACCTATTGCGGTATCAAACAACGATTCATAATCACCGGTAATAAGAAGATGTCCACCATTAAATAATATTACTCCGGTCATGTCTCCAATTGCTGCTTCGGTAAAATTGAAAGTGGGTTGCACATCTTCAGCACCGGTAATACTAACCGTTCCGCCACTCATGCTAATCAATCCGCCTTCGGCAATGTACAATTTTTCTGCGGTAATCACAGCGGTGCTGCTAATATTGAGATTAGCGTTACCGAGCCCCATCCTTAAGGAGCCGCTGGTGGATGCGGGTGTCGCATCGCTTGTGTTAATATTGATCGTTCCAGCGCTCATGTTCAGTGTGCTGCTATCGCCGGCTTTTTGACCAAAGGTAACACGGTCAATATTGAGTGTGCCACCGGACATGGTGAGAACCGCAGTGCCGGTGTCACCGAAAGTGGTGTAGGTGTTGAGAGCGTTTAAAGTCCCGTCCGTGATGGTCACTATTCCTGTTCCATTAAGGCGACCTACCCTCAAGCGATTGGCAATTGTATTGTTTCCGCCGGAAATCAGCAATTCGCCCGTATTCGCGTCTTCCACACCCACATACAAATCATCGGGATTACCCGACAAGGTATATGAGATATCTGCCTTGTTCGCATCGGAAAGTCCATTGATATAACAGTCTTGACCGTTTAAACTCCCGGGAACTGGACTCCAGTTGCCAAGATCATTGAAGTCGTTATTGACGTTCGCATTTGTCCAGTTAATTTCTGCAAATGCCGGTGCCGCAACCATCCCCATTACAACTACAACATACAACAAACAAACAAATTTTTCTACCAAGAAACTTAGTTTCCCAGTCTTCATTTTACTTCTCCTCCAAAAAACTACGTAACCATTCACGGGTATTTTTGTCTCGATGTATCGGGATTTGGCAACAGACACAATACTGAAATACACTACCTTCACCAACTTTTCAAAAAACAACGAGTTTTTTGAAAAAGCAAATATAAAGAGCAATCCGTAATTTTATAACTAATTGTAGTGCATTAGACTATAAATATGCAAGTAAAACCGGGATACCGAACCAAATCAGTATAAGCCCCGAGTTAATACAAATCTGTAATATCAACTATGCAATCTTAGCTGCCGGTTTCGGTTTAGGGTGCATACAGACGAATATCGTCAAAGTACATCATACCTGCACCGCCGGCGACCGGATTGCTACTGTTACCAAGGCCAATAGTAATCGTATTGACGTTGGCGAGATTCACGCCCTGGTCAGCAAAGGCCTGCAAGTCGATATTCCATTCCTTCCAGCTCGTTGACGTTGCCGCATCAGGATAATCATGATCGACCCTTGCGCTACCGTTGAGAGCAGCATACATCTGCTCGGTAGCGTTGTCCGTTTCGCCTCTGAACCAGATTGTCAGAGTATTGACACCATTCACTGTCCAGTCACGATTGGAAGTCAAGGTCAAAGTTGCCTCGGATTTTCCGACAGCATTGTCGTAAGTAAACGGCATTGACTTATTACCGCTGTGAACGATAGTCT
>CAZWME010000708.1:0-3370 GCA_964634515.1 uncultured Pirellulales bacterium
TATTGGCTCCATACCTGCCGGGTGAACATGAACATAGGCGGCGTACCGTAGAGAATATTAAAAAGGTCCCGCTTGTCCCATATAGCAGGCAGTTTATTATTGTAGTCGCCCCAGTACCACTGCGCGACAACACAATCGTGATAGACAAGCTCCCAGAGCGGTAGCCGGTACTTATGCCCGACCTGGAACTTGGCCACGCGCTCGGGGACCTCGTCCCAAATTTTCCTCATATTTCGACCGGCATCCGGAATTCGATATGGACCGAGACTAAGCATACCCTCGAAGTAATGAACATACGGCACGGCCGCATCGTGCCCCGTCTCACAGCCGGTTACAAGTTTCATATCTTCGGATATACAACGCAACAGTTCCATTTTCCAGTATCGGCTGTCACTTCGGGTCATCGGATGGTCCGGATGGTAGCACTCACGCCATGGCGAAGCGGTCGTTGTATCGATGAATCGGCAGCGATAAGGATGGGTCTTCAACTCGGCGGGGACGCGCTGCCGGGCATACTTCGGCGCCTGTCTGTCACACAGGACGCTGCACGGATGCATTTTTCCGTCTTTGCCTTTCACTCGCCACCCATTACGCGGCTCGCCTGTGCTATCGAGCATAATGTCGTTTGGCCATGCGTCCTGGGTCCAGTCGGGATGTAAGCCGCGAAGCTGCTGCTTCACGACCTGCGGATCCATCAGGTCCTGGTAGATATCATAACGACTCGAAAGGACACCATCGGTTTCGTTCATTGCTTTGATAACATCCGGCTGCTCACGGTGGCTCCACAGGATTCGCTCGATTCCAAGAGACCTCATCTCACTAACTATGTTTAGAGCATTCTTTTCCCAGCACCAGACGTTCACCGCTCCGATCAGCAGGTCCACGTCAGGATTTTCTTTTCGTTTCTGCTCCAGGGTTTTAAATAAACCGGCTTTTTGGGCATAAGAGCGATACCGTTTACAAACCGCGACGTACCCGCCGTCATCGAAGAATACATAACGCAGCCTGCGAGCATAGCCGAACCGTCCTTTTTGAGAATCCCATTCCGGCGCTATGCAGAGTTTTCCATCTGTCCGCTGAATGCGAATAGCCGCATCATCCGGCGTTTCAAAGATAGCCATATGTCCCTGCCGCCCATCCGTTACTCCCCAGAAGGGCATACATATGCCGTGCCCGCCATAGGTGATAAGTCTTCTCGGGCTTATTGTTTTATCTTCTACCGGGTACGAAATCCCCTCGTTCATAGGCACCACCAGATATGTACCGGATTCAGTCACAAACGGATGCGGAAACTTCAACGACCGATTGAGTTTGCCTTCTGCTGAAAGTTCAAGTGTAAACTCAGGCAGGTTTTTATCAAGAAGCAAACTGGTTTTAATATCCATCCCCGTCTGACGCCATGTCATTTCAATGCCGTGCCCGGCTGCGGCGCTTTGGATTATTTTGCCTTTGGTTATTGGTTTTTGCCGCCAGATTTGTCCCGTGCGTTTATCAGTTACCGAAAGGATCGCTTCGTCGGTACCAAGCGTAACTGAAATAACGGCATTATCGATGGTAAGTTTATCTGGTGCACCCCTGCAATAAGAGCATAAAAACAATCCAGCCAGTAAAATAATCAAAACCTTAAACGGAATTAATATAAACCGCTGTTCATTCCTACAAGACTGTACCATTTTATCCATCCTAAAATCGATTGATTTTATCTTTCTAACGACGCCTGCGGCGAAGCTTGTTTTGCTTTTCAGCCTTTTCGATTGTCTCTTTTATAGAAACCGCGGCGCCGCCTTTTGCTTTGGATTCATCGGCGGCGGACATAAAGGCGAAGATTTCGATAGTTTCTTCCGCCGGTAAGGGTACGCTGCCGGTCTTGAAGAATTTGATGATTTCTACTATCAAAGGTTCATAGCCGCCGTATCCGCCGCCCTCGACAATGCCCTTTGAGCCGAAAACCATCGAGCCGTAAGTGCGTTTATCTTTTTTTAAGCCTCTGAAAGTGCCGACTCGCCCGTCTTTCCAGACACCTGTAACAAATTCACAGTTATCTGTTTGTACACGCCTGACACTCTCGCAGCCGGTACCCATTATCGTAAAGAGCATCTCGACACCATGGACGCCATACCAGTACAAATCAGGGTGATGCTCTTCGAGACTGCATGGACTGAAGGCGTCGCAGCCAAGCACCTCACCGACCTCTTTATTATTTCTCATACCGATAACGCCGGGACCATACCGCAAAGAAGAGCTCGACCAGCACGGTACGTTGTTTTCTTTGGCGAGCCTGAATATCTCGATCACATCCGCCAGACTGCCAGCCATAGGCTTGTCGATAAATACGGGTTTCTTTGCTGCAATGACAGGGCGTACCTGTTTCAGATGTGGCCGGCCGTCAACACTTTCCAGCAAAACTCCATCAACCTTTTCGCAAAGCTCCTCTATGGTATCAACAATTTCCACACCGTATTTGTCACGGAGTTGGTTTGTATAGTTCTCGACTCGATTGGCCGAAGAAGGAATGTCCGGCGAACCGCCTGAATAGCCGACCACAACCTTGCAGCCGTAGTTATTGGCCGGGTCGTTGATAACCTTTGTAAAGGCAATAACATGCGATGTGTCAAGACCTATCATACCAATACGAAAGACCTTTTCTCGGGCTTCGACCTCGAAAGGTTGCGTTAGAAGTACGATTAATAAAACTGTCAGCAAAATAATCTTTTTCATAATTGGTTCTCCATCTTAAATTTAGTTTAATTGTTCGGTTGTCGTTCTGGGCAACTTACACCTTTTTATCGTACTGAGGAATTTTAATCAATTCGCCTTTTCGCAGCGCTGATTGATGTGCAATAATACCCGGCACAGTGTATGCCAGGGATTCGTAAACATCTATCGCAGGTCTGCGGCTGTGTACCAGGGCATCGACAAATTCATGTGTCAGGAAAGTGTGTGAACCTTCGTGCCCGCTGTTATGTCGTAAAGGCTCAGGAAGTATGTCCGTTTCCCACCAATGGGGCTGTTTGTAATGTTCGAACTTCGGCGCCTCCCGGACAAAGCCGGCATCGTCTTTTTCCATCTGCTTACCTGAACGGATGATAACCGCCCCCATACCGTTGGGATGCGCCGTATAGAAGCTCATCTTGTCGCCTATCCACTGGGCCCGCTCACAGCCCCGGTGAGCGCCTTTCCACCATACGTTCATGCGGAAGGCATTGCCGCGGTTTGTCCTGAACATCGCCGAGCCATTCCAGAACGGATTATTGTGCACGTTGTCTTTGAGGATAGGGTCATCATCGCCCCAGCCGTGACACACAGCTTCTGTCAGCCTCTCACCGCTGACGCCGATAAGCTGAGAAGTGCTGTGTGTCGGATAGTGCAT
>CAZWME010000709.1:0-968 GCA_964634515.1 uncultured Pirellulales bacterium
GGTCCTTGTTAACCTATGGGATGTTCTTTTTTCCAATGGGAGCATTAGCATTTATTATGCTCGATTCAGTTAAAGGTCTGAATCCTGTATTACTCATCCGTTCAATCATCAGCACCCGAGTTCAATATTGCGGTTTAGTTATACTGTTTTATGTGTTTGGTATTCTGTTTTATATTTTGCGTACTATAACAGTATCACTCTTGCCCAGAATTGGAATTTTTTCTTATATTTTGCTTGTCTATATCACCTTTAATATTTTCACCTTTTACTCACTATTAATCCTGGGCCATCTCTTGGGGCGATTTTACTGGCGGTATCAGGAAAAACTCAACTGGGATGTTTGGTATGTGGTCTATGGAACTTAACTCTGCTGTCTTATCCTGACGCTTTTTGCGTGTGCGTCGAGGCCTTCGACCTCGGCCAGGCGAATAATATCGTCGGCGCTTTCGGCCAATTTCTTCTTATCGTATTCGATAATACTCGTTGACTTTATAAAGTCATTGCTGGTAAGCGCACTTGAGAACCGCGCTCCGCCACCAGTAGGCAACGTATGACTTGGCCCAGCCCAGTAATCACCAACTGCAACAGGGCTGTAATCGCCAATAAATATTGCGCCTGCATTTTCGATCTTGTCCGCCACTTTCCTGCTTTCCTGACCACATTGAATCTGCAGATGCTCAACTGCAAATTCACTTGCCCAACCAATAGCATGATCTAAGTTATTAAATACGGCAATTCCACTGTATTGTTTCAAGCATTCGCTTGTTTCATCTGACCTACTTAGTCGGCTGACCTGCTTTTTAAGCTCATCCAGGATTTTCTCGCCGACTTCGTCTGAATCTGTAAATGCCAAAGCGCTGCCTGGTGCGTGTTCAGCCTGACTGAGCATATCTGCCGCCACCCAGACAGGGTTAGCTTTGTCGTTTGCGATTATCAATACTTCGCTTGGCCCGGCTATTGAATCAATT
>CAZWME010000709.1:978-3352 GCA_964634515.1 uncultured Pirellulales bacterium
ACATATTGCCTGGACCAACGATTTTATCAACTCCTCTGATTGTATCCGTTCCCGTTGCCAAAGCTGCTACTGCTTGAACACCACCAATCCGATAGACCTCATCAATCCCAAGTTCATGACAAACCGCCAAAGTTATTGGATGGATGCTGCCCTTATATCTTGGTGGCGACACTACGACTATCTCCTCTACTCTTGCTACTTGCGCAGGAACGGCACACATTATCACGGTAGAGGGTAGTGGTGCCGAAGCGCCCGGTACACAAATGCCCACTCTCTTTATAGATGTGTATTTTATCCCGGGATGTTGGTTTTCTTTCTTGTTGTCTATAAAGATTTCTTCCTGATATTTACAAACATTTTTAATCGCCTGTTGAATCGACACCAAAAGTTTAGAATTGTCTTCTCTAAGTTCTTTATGAGCTTTTTCTAAGTCTTCTTTAGAAACACGAAATTGATCTGGCTTCAAATCAACTTTGTCAAATTCTCTTGTATATTTTGTAACAGCCTGATCGCGGTGTTCCAATAAATCGTCGATAATTTTAGCTACTTTTTGACTTTCTTTACTTCTGGGATTAAACGTCGAGGACTGACATATTGCCATGCGAAGTTGTACTAATCTACCTTCGAAGTCCGGCTGGGATGAAGAGATAAGGATTTTGTCGAGTTCGTGGGGCATTCGTTAGTCCTTTACCTTACGAAGTTACCGTGACTGTAAGTGCGGGCCGCCCTATGCAGCAACAGATATTTTTCGCCTTTATACTTAGTCACAATACCTGCTATCTTAAACCGCACCGGCTGGGGAATCGCGGATTGTGTAAGTTCGGCCAGTTCCATCGCTTCGCAGGGCAGCAGCAGCAACGATACAGGCCGGGTATTGCGACCAAGGGCATCCAGAATGAACACAAGCCGGCCGTCTTTCTCTTTGACCAGAAATGCGCTTCTGTCAGCCAGGATGGAATCCGGCTCTAACACTATTTTTTTTGCCTTCGGTGTTCGTTTCGGAGCCTGGGGCCTGACAATCCTCCCGGCTTTGAGCCTTTCCATAATTTCCTTCGGCATGGCCAATAAATCGTTCGGATCACTTACGGCGGGCTGCTCAGATTCTTTTTCAGGTACGCCTCGGATGTCTTCTTTTGGTTTTTGATCTATCTGAGGTTGCTGCTTGATTATTGTACTAACAGGTAGAAAATGATTCGGGAATATAAAATTCCTGCCCTTGTATTTTGTAACCCAGCCCGAGAGCTTGTAAGTACTTGCAGAACGCTCGTTAACATCGGCAATCAACTTTTCCAGTGTTGACGACGGCAACAGTTCCAACGTCGTCCCTGCAGGGGCTTTAGCTCTTAAATCGTTCACGTCCGTTTCGAACTCAAAGAACCATCCACTCTCGCTGGAATCAGGCTTCTGCCCGCGCCCGAGAGGTGTGTTACTATCACTCGCTCTTTCGCTTCTGCCGGGCAAAACAGTGGGAGTTATTTTACCATTAACACCCATTAGAATAAAGCCGTCCCACAGCAGATTTTCTTGCGGGCTCTCGGCGCCAAATCCCGATGCAGCCGGGATTGTAACTAAAAAAAACACTAAAATAAAAATTGCCGGTTTCTTTTCCATATCAGATATTCTTGAATTAAAAATCGTCAACACTCATTAAACAATTTAAGAACCTGCTGCGGCTCACTCGCTGTCTTTACATACCTGCTGCTGTCGGGGTCATCGCCTGCAATCAAATCGACCAGCGGTTGCCAGAACCCGCCTAAAAGTATAATCGGTTTGTCTGTTTTGATAAAGCCCTTGTTTTTTAATTCCCAAACCTTCGCCAGCTCGAGCAGGGTTCCGGTTCCGCCGGGCAGTACCACATAAGCCTGCCCCAATTGAATCAGCCTGTCCAGCCGCTCATCGAGCGAGGCGGTAACAACTTCACGGCTGATATATTCGTTGGGTCTGCTGTTCTTAAAAGCCGAGCACGTTACCCCGATTACTTCACCGCCTGCTTCGGATGCTCCCTTGGCCGCTGCCAGCATCGTTCCACCGTATCCGCCGTTGACTACGGTAAAGCCGGCCTGAGCCAGCAGCTTGCCCGTTTCGTATGCCAGCGCATAAGCGGAATCGCCCTCTCCGGCTCTGCTTGTCCCGAATATGGTTATTGTTTGTTTATCCATTCGCTCCTTTGCGCGTGTAATTAAGAAGACCGGCCGAAAGCAGAATCTCCCTGTCTCTTTCGGAAAGATCCAGCTTACCGATAAATTCGAATGAGCCATCCGCTTTTACAATCTTAACCTCGTTGCTTTCCTCGATTGCTTCGAGCAGATTATCAATCACTAATTCGTCATCGTCCTCGATCTTGTCATAGTCGGCAGGGTCGGCAAATTCTATC
>CAZWME010000710.1:0-3345 GCA_964634515.1 uncultured Pirellulales bacterium
GCCGGTGCCGAGCGAATGGCAGCCTTCGGTCAACAGGTGGCTTAAAAAAATGGGCTACAGACTTGTACTCCGCAGGTTTACATACCCCGACAGGGTAAATCCAAACAGTAAAATGTCGTTCACTTCATGGTGGGAAAACAAAGGCGTCGCGCCGTGTTATAAGAAATTCTCTCTCGCTCTTCGCCTCAAAAACGATGATAAAGCTAAAATCTTAATCACCGGCGCTGACATTAGAACCTGGCTGCCGGGTGATAATCTTTACGACAATTCAGTTTTAATACCATCTGATATGCCGCGGGTCCAATACGATCTGCAAATCGGCATTATTGATCCGCTCTCCAGGAAGCCCAAAGTTAAGCTTGCAATATCCGAAAAACAGCCGGACGGCTGGTACCATCTTGGAAAAATAAAGATTGGAAACTAAGTACGCAACTTTCTCTGCTCTGAAAACTTAATTATGAAAATTGTAACAGTTAGACGCATAAGTCAAATTTTCTTTTTCTCGATGTTCGTCTGGTTCTGCATAGTCAGCACTATCGGCGAGAAATTATGGCAGATACGAGGCTGGCCCGTTAACTGGTTTTTACAACTCGACCCATTAGTGGCCATCGGCACAGCATTGACCACCCACACGCTTTACAGATCTCTTTTGTGGGCTTTGGCTACTATTATATTGACAATAATATTCGGTCGTTTTTTCTGCGGCTGGGTTTGTCCCTTCGGCGCCCTGCATCAATTCGTTGGCTACCTCGGCAACCGAAGAAAAACAACAGCACAAAAAATCCGGCTAAACAAATACCGAAAAGCTCAGTGTATTAAGTACTTAATTCTCATATTCTTTTTGTTTATGGCGGCGTTCCCATCGCTGGCCGCCACCTTGCAGACGGGCTTGCTCGACCCGATAACGCTTGTAACACGCTCTTTCAATCTCTTATTGCTGCCCATCATCGATAGAACCGTTAACCTTGTCTCGGTATCCCCCCGATTTTATGAAGGGGCATGGCTGATACTTACCATATTTCTTACAACGGTCTTGCTCAATCTCGTTATCCCCCGATTTTACTGCAGATTCATCTGTCCTCTCGGTGCATTCTTTGCCATCATCAGCCGCTTTGCCATCTGGCGAATCGGCAAGAAACAAAATGAATGCTCCAATTGTAATCTGTGTAATAGGGCCTGCGAAGGCGCATGTAATCCGGCAGGTAATATAAGAATCAGCGAATGCGTTCTATGCCTGAACTGCCGGGAAGAGTGCCCGGACGAATTAATAGTCTATCAGAAAAGACCTTCACTGGCGGGCGAAATCACAAATCCGGACATATCTCGCAGGGGCTTCACGCTTTCGTTAGCCAGCGGTATCTTCGCGGTACCGGCCGTTCGCCTGAGCAATAAATTAGGAAGCAACTGGCACCACAAAGTGACACGACCGCCGGGTGCGCTGGCGGAAGAAGAATTCCTGAAAAGATGCATCAAGTGTGGCCAATGTATGAGAATCTGTCCAACAAATGTCATCCAGCCCGGCGGGATACAGCCCGGCCTGGAAAACCTCTGGACACCTGTCCTCAACAATCGCATCGGTTCGAGCGGTTGCCAGTTAAACTGCGTAGCTTGCGGCCAAGTGTGTCCAACCTCCGCCATCAGACCTATCACTCTCGACGAAAAACACGGAACCGGCAAATTCGCCAATGCCGGACCAATCAAAGTCGGAACTGCCTTTTTTGACCGGAACAGATGCCTCCCCTGGGCGATGGACAAACCCTGTATAGTCTGTGAAGAAAACTGCCCCGTCAGTCCCAAGGCAATTTATACACAAGAGTTCTTCAATACGGTTAGAAATGGCATCTTGACAGTCAAAATAGTTGACGCCAATGTCATAGAAGTTGAGCAAATCCTCTCGCCGGACAAATTCGCCACCGGCGATTATTACTGTCTTGTCGATGATAACCAGCGGAGGAAAATAATTGCAAATGATAAAACCTCCCTTCAAATTTCTCCTGATGAACAATTTAACAATACACCTGCCCCCGGCGGCATAATTGAGGTCCAGGTACGTCTGCAAAGACCTTTCGTTGATATTGAAAAATGTATCGGATGCGGTGTCTGCGAACATGAATGCCCCGTAAGCGGTAGAAAAGCTATAAGGATTTCCGCCGAAGGCGAAACAAGAAGCTCAAATAGGAAGTTATTACTCAAAAGTTAATTTTTTTTGGAGGTTAATACTATGAACGAAAAACAAAATACAATTGACAGAAGGAATTTCTTAAAGGCAGCAGGCGCAGCCGGACTAAGTTCTGTACTAGCTTCTTCAGGCCAGATAAATGCCGGAGAAAAACCGCAAAAACCCAAATACCCACAAGTGCCGAAACGAAAATTAGGCAAGACAAAAATTAAGGTTCCGTGCCTTTCCTTTGGGACACTGAGGGTTAATGCTGAAAACCAAATGCTGTTGCGAAGAACTTTTCACTTGGGCGTTGATTATTGGGACACAGCTTATGGATATTCCGGTGGAAACTGCGAGCTTGGCATAGGGAAATATCTGTCGAAGAACCCGGATGTACGAAAGAAATTGTTTCTTGTCACTAAAGCATCTGGCGCAAAGACAACAAAGGAAATAGAAAAGAGGCTTCAGCTTTCTCTCAAAAGACTGAACACCAAATACATTGATTTGTACTACGCTCCGCATGGAGCATCTGATCCTGCTCAGTTCACAGATGAGTTAAGACGCTGGGCTGAGAGTGCGAAGAAAAGAAAGCTGATACGGTTTTTTGGTTTCAGCACCCACAAGAATATGGCCAAATGCCTTGCTGCTGCTGCCAAGCTCGACTGGATTGACGTGATAATGACGAGTTACAATTTTCAATTAATGGAGGACGCCGCAATGAAAGCTGCGATTGAGGCGTGCTATAAAGCAGGAATAGGTCTTGTTGCTATGAAGACTCAGGGACGACGTCAAAAGACTGATAACGAACAGGCAGAAAAGCTTACCAGGCACTTCCTGCAGCGAGGCTTTACCGAAGGACAGGCAAAGATAAAGGTTGTATTGGAGGATAAAAGGTTCAGTTCGGCTTGTGTCGGAATGGAGAATATCGCTACTGTCGATTCAAACATTGCCGCGGTGCTGGATAAAACCAAACTAACACAAGCAGATAGAGAGACTTTTAAGCGATATGCTCAGGCAACCTGTAGCGGTTATTGTGCCGGCTGTGCGGATATTTGTAACGCAGCACTCCCAGATACGCCATATGTCAGTGATATTATGCGGTACTTGATGTACTACAAGAGCTACGGCGAAAAAACCGAAGCAAAAAGACTTTTCGCTCAGATTCCAGATGGTGTACGAAATAA
>CAZWME010000711.1:0-3344 GCA_964634515.1 uncultured Pirellulales bacterium
TTCAGGTGCCTGTGGGCTTCGGCTCGTGGAGGTTCGACTCCTCTCATCCGCATTAAACCTGATGTAATATTCCGAAACCAGCCTTTTTGACCTCATATCAAACATACCTCGCTCGATTTAACGAAATTTGTACGAATAGGTCGATAAATAAGAGATAAACGAATCTCCGTTTTCACGGGGACAGGCGATATGTTCGCCTTACTTGCTTGTACGAGCGCTATGCTTGAAATTTTACAAGATTTAGAATCCGCCATTGGCGGAGTGGTGCGGTTGAGCCCTGTAGTCTTGGTCGGGCCGGGGTTGGTTTGTGTTATAGCCGGGTTATTTATTTGGCTCGGCGGACTGGGCTTTAGAAAAATTTTAGTTGCTGTCGCAGGAGCAATTACCGGAGGTATTTGTGGCTTTTTAGCAATCGGCCAAAATATCATCTCTGCTGCGTTCACGGCGGCTCTTGCTGCAGCACTCGCAATGTTGTTTGAAAGGATATTTATTACAATACTTACAGCGGCATTGGCGGCCGTGTTTGCCCTTGTTGTTTTAGCCGGGCCCTATATTGAAAATCGACAACAGGCAACCACGGTAAGTCTTGTTGAAATATCATCTCAGGACTCTGCTTTCAGTGTTCGAGAAAGTGCGGAAAAAATGAAAGCCTGTATAGTTAACGCCGGTCAAAAGGTAAAACACGCTTGTTTACAGATGCCTGTGTATAACTGGGCGATAATATTGGTGCTGATATCAATTTGTATAGTGGCGGGATTTTCGCTTTGGCAATTAGCCTCGGCTTTGTGCTGTTCGGCTCTGGGAACAGTGCTAATATTCGCCGGGATGATTCTGCTGTTGTTAAATAAAGGTTCAATGCCTGTCAGCATCATTAGCAGCAGATCATCATTCTATGTCGCCGTATTTGCAGCAATGATGGCTTTCGGAACAATTGAACAGTTTTTACTTTGCAAACAACGAAAAAAATCCCCCACAGTAAAAAGTCAAACGGGCCAAAATAAATAAAAAACCAAACAGACAAAAAAAAGATGGTGGGGGACATAACCGGACCATGTTCCGGAAATAGTGCTACTTAAAAGAAGTTTTAAGGAGAACAAATAATGGATTGCGTTACTATCCTTGCACAGGCGGTTGAAACTGCTTCCTCAGGCGCTGCAGAAGAAGCTGTGGTCCCAATGGAGTCCTTTTGGAATTATATAACTACTCTCAATCGGGCCGAAGCTGTAACTTTCATATCTTTCGGCGTGGTTTGTCTTATGTACGGTTGGCGTGTCTTCAAAATATTAGTCGTAATCTGCTTCGCCCTGCTTGGCGTGTTCCTGGGTGTATCAGTAACCGACAAAATCGTCGGCTTGAACAATCGGCTTGTAGGCGGGCTGGTAGGCATGGGCCTGCTTGGAATTCTTTCAATACCGCTGATGCGATGGGCTGTTAGTGTATTAGGGGCAATAGCCGGCGGAATACTCACCTCCGGTATATGGTACGCTTCCGGATTGCCCGAAAAATATATCTGGGCCGGGGCACTTATCGGCATGGTTGCCGGCGGCATGATTTCATTCATCATTTTTAAAGTGGCCGTCATTCTTTTTTCAAGCCTCAGCGGCGCCAGTTTAATCGTGGTGGGCTCCCTGGCTATTCTATATATGCATCCGGCAACATCAACTCGATTGGAAGAAATAATATTTACTAAAAAATGGTTTCTGCCCACACTCCTGATGGCCCCGACATTAATAGGCCTTGTCCTGCAAAACAAATTTGTAAAAGACTCCAAAGACTGGGATATGTAACCCACAGACTTTTGCTTCGCTCAGATTCCCAGTAATGCCATCGCACGCGCATCCGTACCTGCATAAACTCTGTTTTTGCTTTCGCAGGAAAGTACAGGAGTGAAAGCATAGATAGAAGATATTAGTGTCATTTATGCTCTTACACCTTGCAAAAGCGTATGTGTTTTGGTATAATCTACGCCAGATTAAACGCGAGAGTAGTTTTCTATGAAATGGCTACCCTAAGAGGGTGAGTCTTTCGTTCGGAAGCTATAAAATAGTTTCGGGAGACATGGTATGAAGCGAGTTCTGAAAATAAAAGTTATGCTCTTGCTGCTATTCGCAACTTGCAGTTTAGCAGGCGTCAATAGGGTTCCCTCGGATTATACGACTATCCAGGGGGCTATCGATGCAAGTTTAGACGGCGATGCCGTTATCGTAGCTCCGGGAAACTATACCGGCGATGGTAACCGGGATATCGACTTCAAAGGCAAGGCTATAATAGTTAAAAGTGAAGAAGGCCCTCAAACATGCATCATTGACTGTCAGGGATCTGAAGACGAACAACACAGAGGCTTTTATTTCCATAGCGGCGAAGATGCAAATTCAATCGTAGAGGGTTTCACTATTACTAAAGGATATACAAGTTCCTCGGGCGGTGGGATATATTGTAATGCCAGTAATCCCCGTATTGAAAATTGCAATATTCGGGCCAACACAACAAGACTTTATGGAGGTGCAATATATGCTGTCGAAAATTATCGACAACCTAGCCCTGAGATTATTAATTGTAGAATAAGCGATAATCAGGCTTCAAATGGAGGCGCTATTTTTGTTTTCGCTCAGAAGTAAAGTTCATCAATTGCATTTTATACGGTAACACTGCTTCAGATTCAGGAGGGGCAATCTCTTGTAATCAAAGCGCTCCCTCATTCACAAACTGCACAATTGTTAACAACCGTGCTAATAACTTTGGAGGCGCCTTCAACGGAGATGGAGCAGCATCATGGTCAAACAATAGGGAAGTTACATTTGAAAATTGCATAATCTGGGATAATTCAGCACGCGTAGGCAGCGCAATATCTCGAATGCTTCCTAAAATTACAGGTAGTCCTTCTGTGAAGATAGCTTATTGCTGTTTACCTCTCGACTCAAGCGCATTAGCTATAGGGACATCCTATGGATTGCAGATAGATTTCGAAAAGAGTGTTTTTTCTCTGGATCCCCGTTTTGCAGACCCCAACAATGAAGATTTTCGGTTACGTCCTGACTCACCCTGTATCGATGTGGGTACCAACACACCTACTCAAATACAACCATCGATCGATATTAATGGAACCTCTCGTATATTAGATGGTGATTGCGATGGAGAGGCTATAATTGATCTGGGAGCAAATGAGGCTCAGGCACCTGACCAAGCTGCTTTACGGCCATCTGCATGGAAATGTGAGTTCGTTGCCTATGAAGATGCTCGAATGCCAGAACCACAGGAGGTAACGATAACAAAAGTTGGAACGGGAGCAATCTCATGGCAAGTAATCTCAGATTGTCAATGGTTAACAGTATTTCCTGACAATG